>JALUMR010000205.1 GCA_027055805.1 Campylobacteraceae bacterium | reverse complement strand
ATTGAACCGATACATGGGTTGTATTTTAACTTGTTGTAAAGTTGAAGCTTATTATCAGTAAAAATAACCTTTACACTATAAAAGAAAAATTCCATGCTATTTTATACTTATTTAAGCTTTATTTCCCTATAATCTCACTCCACAAAATGTGGAACTACATAAGGACAGTTGGGTGAGTTGGCTGAAACCACATCCCTGCTAAGGATGCGTACTGGTAACGGTACCGAGAGTTCGAATCTCTCACTGTCCGCCATAACTTTTTCTTCAAAAATTATACTTAATTAAAAAACTCATTTACATCTTTATCTTTACTTTATAGTTACCTATTGTATAATATTAAATAAGCTGTTTATATACTGTTGTATTTTAACTAATATTGTAAAATAAAAATAATATAATATTAATTGGAGGGGTATATGTTTAATAGGTTTATGACTTTAGCATTATTGTGTTTTTCATCCTCTCTTTATGCTGATAATAACATAACGCTACTCGACAAATATCACGATAACTTATGTCAGATATTGGTTGATACCAGTAACAGTATAGATGATTATTTTATTGAAAATAACTCTACTGAAGAGTCTAGCAGTACTTGGGCAGAGGTCATTAACTCTTTTGCTATAGAAAATGGTCAAAGCTTTGAAAAAGATTTACGCCTACGTTTACGTCTTAGTTTACCTAAAATCCAAAAAAATCTTCGCTTAATTTTTGAAGATGAAACAAATGATAATACTCTATATGATAGTACAAAATTAACCAATGAACATTTAGAAGAGAAAAACTACTATTTACGTTTAGAGTATTTTAAATATGTCAAAAAAAGTTTAAATATGGCATTTGCAGGTGGAGTAAAAATACGTAATTCATCTTTAGTTCCTTATTTGAATATACGTGCACACTATACTTTATATGACAAAGAAAAAGTAAACAGTGCATTTTATAATCGTTTTCGCTACTACACAGATGGTGAAATAGAAAATACATTTGAGTTCAATACGAAGTATAATGTCAATGATTCACTTGATTTTTTTTGGAGAAACCAATTAAGTTGTAGCAATAAAGAGGAGTTTCAAACCGTTATAAATGATGTTTCATGGATAAAAACCTTGAATGAAAAAGAGCAAGTAGGAGCAGGGTTTGGAATTGTAAGTACGTTAAAAAACTTTAAAAAGCCAAGCAGTGATTATATGCATTTGCATCTACTTTTTCATCATGTTTTTTATAAAAATTGGATGTACTATCAAGTTGCCCCCTCCATACTTTGGAGAGAGAGTAATAACTTTCAAACCTCCTATAGATATATGATGAACTTAGGGGTTATTTTTAAAAATGATTAAGCTTATGATTATTGATTTGGATATAATTATAGAAAATATAGTATAAAAAGAGAAAAATGGATTTAGAATCATTTGAAGTTCAAGAGGCTGGACGATTAGACAAAATATTGACAAGAGAGCTACAAGAGAGCCGAAATCAGGTTGAACAACTCATCAAAGAGGGGTTGGTGTCGGTTAATGGAAAAACCGTACTGAAAACTGGTAAAAAACTGTTAGTAGGAGAGACCATCTCTTATAGTTTTAAAGAGATTATACCCAAAGAACCAGTGGTAATCGACTTTGATGTTGAAATACTGTATGAAGACGATGTCATGCTTGTGGTCAATAAACCAGCTGGTTTGGTTGTGCATCCTGCTCCATCGGTTAAAGAAGCTACTTTGGTGGATTGGCTCATTAAAAAAGGTGTTTCACTTTCAACTATTTCTGGCGAAGAGCGTCATGGAATAGTACATAGAATCGATAAAAATACAACAGGTGCGTTGGTGATAGCCAAGACCAATGAAGCCCATCAGAGACTCAGTGAACAGTTACAAGACAAGAGCATGGGGCGTTATTATCTGGCTGTTATAGATTACCCTTTAAAAGATAATGGAATAGTCGAAAAATCAATAGGGCGTAACCCGAACAATCGCCTAAAAATGGATGTAAGAGCAAATGGAAAAGAGGCAAAGTCTGCCTTTTATAAGTTGGCTCAAAGTGATAAAGGTGATAAAAAACTTGAGCTAATAGCCGTTAAGCTTTTTACAGGTAGAACCCACCAAATTAGGGTGCATTTAGAGAGTTTGGGTAGACATATTTTGGGTGATGATTTATATGGTTTTAAGAGCAAAAAAGCTATAATTAACAGAGTATTTTTACACGCATATAAACTATATATGTTACATCCTATTACAGGAGAGAAGATGGAATTCGTAGCTCCACTTTTCCCTGATATGCAAGATTTTATGTCCAAAAAATTTAACCAAGGAGAGATTAATGAAAAAATTAACCCTCATATCATTGACAGCTATTTCACTACTATTACTGAACGGTTGTAATCCAGCAGTGATGATGAATCATCAGCTTGACCCAAAGTTACCAAAGCTCAATAATGTAAAAGCTGTAACAAGTAACACTTCGGTAGCTTTTGAGTGGCAACCTGTGGCTGTAAAACATTTGGATGGTATAAACATATATAGAACAGTAAAAAATGCCTATGTAAATAGTCCCCAAAAAGAGTTGATAAAAGTGGCAACCGTAAACAGCCCATTTGCATCACATTATGTAGATACAGGCTTAGCTCAAAATTCTGCATATACCTACACTTTTACTACTACAAAAGGTGGGTTTGAGTCTCCACATGGACAAGTAATTGCTGTAAAAACCAAACCACTATTTGAACCCATTACATTTTTTCAGGGTTTTCAAAAAGCGAGTAATACTATTAAGTTAATATGGCGTCCTCACCCTAACAAATTGGTTAAGATGTATAAAATTGAAAAAAGTATTAATGGTGAGAAGTGGAAATGGATAGCAAGTGTTAAAAATCGTATGATGTCAGAATATATAGACAGCTATGTAGCTCCAGGATTTAACTATACGTATAGAGTTATAGCTGTTGGATATGATGATAGTCTCTCTAAGCCTAGTAAAGTTATTACTATTCAAACCAGGTAAGGGACTTAATGCCACATATAACAGTTAAACCTTTTGATACTTCTCTTATTCAAGAGGAGTATCAAAATACAAAAGTTCTTTTTATTGCACAAGACAGCTACAGTGAAGATGAACTTATTGGTGTTCATCTTGAAGATGAATCTTTTCTTTTACATATAAAAAAGAGTCCTGAAAATTGGCTTTTAAAATATGACAAAGTAACCAGACCATTAAAAGTAAATTTGGTCAAACAAGCCATCGCCGATATATCTGATGGTTTAAAATTAGAGGTTTTACAGTCAAATATCACTATTCATGAAAATAAACCTTTACTAGCAAATGCTTATGAAAAAAGCATAGAGGATTTTGATAATATTGTTTACCCCTTTGAAAGTGTTGCCATAGAGGTAGGGTTTGGTTCTGGTAAGCATCTGCTTTATCAGGCTCAGAAACATCCAAATAGACTTTTTATAGGAATTGAAATTCATACACCTTCTGCTGCACAGGTGCTTAAGCAGATTGAACTTTTAGGGTTGGAAAATATTTGGGTAGTCAACTACGATGCACGTCTTCTTTTGGAGATGATGCCGTCTAATCTATGTCATCAAATTTTTGTTCATTTTCCTGTACCTTGGGATAAAAAACCACAAAGACGGGTAATTTCTTCATCATTTTTAAAGGAGTCTATGCGTGTTCTTGAAAAATCTGGTAGGTTAGAATTACGAACCGATAGCCATAAATATTTTTGGTATGCCTTAGATACATTTTTAGGTGAAAAAGTTCTTAAAACTTCTGTCGAAATTCGTAAAAATGAAGCCTTAGCAGTGACAAGTAAATATGAAGCAAGATGGTTAAAGCAAGAGAAAGATATTTATGATGTCTATGTAACTTGTGCAGAAAATTCAAAAGAGAGAGATTTAGATTTTAATTTTTCCTTTAAAGAATTATCTTATAAAAATGAAACTTTAGATAAAATAAGCTTTAAACCTATACTATTGGAAGACTCTTTTATTCATTTTGAGAGAGTATTTAAAATTAAAGATGATGCCATTTTAATAAAACTGGCATTTGGAAGTTTTGATAGACCTGAACATAAATTTATTTATATGAGTAGAAAAGAGACCTATTATTATCATTCTAATCCTGTGAAAACAGTTACAAACTTTAAAACGCATTTAAAAATTATGGAGTATTTACATGTCTGAAAATGTAATAACAGCAAAAAACTTAACACTGGCATATGACACAACTGATAAGATTATAAACAATGCCAGTTTTACTATACAAAAAGGGGATTTTGTTTTTATAACGGGTCCTAGTGGGAGTGGTAAGTCAACACTACTAAAGGCTTTTTATGGAAATTTGAAACCACAAGAGGGCGAACTTAATATTGGTGGACTTGATATGATGAATATCATTAAACATAAGTTGCAAGAGCTTAGAACCCATTTAGGTATAGTTTTTCAAGATTATAAACTTATTAATGAGTGGACAGTTGAAAAAAATGTGGTTTTACCACTATGGATAGCTGGTTATACAGCAGACGTTCAAAGCAGTCAAGCAAAGCGTCTTCTTCATCATGTTAAATTAACTGGTAAAGAAGAGAAATACCCTTTGGAACTTTCAGGGGGAGAACAACAAAGAGTGGGTGTAGCACGGGCTATGGCAAAAAATCCTTTTTTAATTTTGGCAGATGAACCTACAGGTAACCTTGATGAGTATTCATCCAATGTTATTTGGGACTTAATGGAAAATGCTTGTCAACAATTAGATACTACAATTGTAGTTGTAACTCATAGAATACCCATGATGTTTAATATCCCATACAGACACTTTAGCATAGATGCAGGAGGAAACGTTCGTGAAGTTCATTAAGACACATCTCTCTCTTATTTTCCCATTGATGGCTATTTTACTTGGCTTAGAATTTTTTATTGTATTTGATCGTACAACCGAAAGTTTTGAAAAAAGTCTTAAAAATGGATATACCATGATGGTTGTAGCTAAAAATGAGATGAGTATAGATGACTTTCGGTCATGGGATAAACATGTTTTAAAAGTTGAAGAGATTAAGAAATCAAAGATTTTAAACAGTGTTAATATAGATTTTGAAAAAGAAAAAGGAGAGAACTTAGAAAGCTCTTTACCCAATTTTTATTCTATTAAATTAAACAAATATTTAAGCATATCAGAGTTAGCAGAAGTAAAAGCCAATTTAAAAAAGAGTGAAGATATTACACGTATAGAGACCTTTAATTCTGTCTATCAGTCACAATATGAACTATTTTCTTTTATTAAATTCTCTTTTAATACCTTTATTGTTTTTATGACAATTATTGGTTTTTTCCTTATTTTAAAACAGATGGAAGTTTGGAACTTTTTACATGCACAACGCATGAAGGTTATGGAGATATTTGGTGCTTCACTTTTTTTAAGGTCTAAAGTACTTATTAATTTAGCCATTATAGATGCCATTCTTTCAGCTGTTATTACAAGTGGAATTTTTTTCATTATACAAAACATGTGGATACGTGATACACAGATGAGTATTTTAAAAGAGAATGTAGAGTCTGTTTTCTATCTTTCTGACTTTTTCATCTTGCTTTTCGCTGCAATTTTTATAGTGCTTGTGGCTGTATTTTTGGTTGTTATTAATGTTAAAGAAGAAGAGTAGATGAAAATTTTTCTTTCTCTTTTCTTACTTCTCTCCTTACTGTCAGCCACTTCTGTGGATAGTAAAATAAAAAAAAGCAAAAAACAGTTAAGTGCTAAGAATATTGAATATAATAAAATGAATAAAGAACTTTCAAAAGTAGCTAAAAAAATATTATCAGCTAAAGCCAATACCGATGAATTAAATTCTAAATTAAACAGTTTGGAAGAGAAGATTAAAAATGATGAGCAAATTTATACTGAATTGACAAACAAGAGTACAGCATTAAAAGAAAATTTAGAGACGATTACAAAGAGTATAGATGAGAAACAACTTCAGTTTGTCGAGTTGATTTCTAAAAATTTTTCTATGGCACTGGCACTTGAAGAAGTGCATACTCCTACAAGTGAATCCGTTATGACAAAGGAAGTTTATAAAGTTTATAGTAAAAAAAACAGTGAAGAGCTTGAATCGCTTAAGAAAGAACTAATAGATTTGGAGCATAAAAAAATGAGTTTAAACTCTCAGCAACTTAGTATGAAAAAAAATATTCAAGCGTATGTAAATGAACGTAAAGAGTATGAAGAGAAAAAGAGAGAACAAGATAAGATTGTTCAAGAGTTGATAAAAGACAAAGCAATTTATAAAAAACGTTTTAACCGAATAAAAGCAAGTCGTAAAAAACTAGAAAGAAAATTAGCAAGTTTAAAAATTATTAAATTGGATGCCCAAAAAGAAGCAAAGCAGAGAGAGCTAAATAGAAAAAAAGCAGCAAGAGAAAAAGAGCTAAATGCAAAAGCAGAAAAGAGAGTTAAAAAAGCCTCTGCTACTTCAGTAGAATATGTAACTGTTCCAACCGTCTCTTCCTCTAAAATTATTAACTATACTGATGCGAAAACCATTTCACCTCTAAAAGGTGCAAGGCTTATCAAAAAGTTTGGTACCTATACAGACCCTATCTATAAGTTTAAAATTTTTAATAAATCTATAACTCTAAAGGCACCTCACAGTGGTTCAAAAGTTAGAAGTGTTTTAAAGGGTAAGATTGTGTTTGCTGAAAACAGTGGTGGTATGTTGGGTAAAGTCGTTATTGTCGAACATTTAGGTGGTATACACACCATCTACGCAAAACTCTCTCGCTTAGCACCAGGTATATCTGTAGGAAAAAAACTTTCAAAAGGGTCTATTATTGGGAAAGTAGACAAATCTTTAATGTTTGAAGTCACCAAAGACAACAAACACATGAATCCATTAAATTTAATTCGTCTATAATTTTGAAGATATTATTACTTTTTCTACTCACTTTTTCTCTCTCCTCTTCTCTTTACGGGAAGAGTAGAGAAGCAGCAAGAATAAAAGCTTCACTCCATCCCTATACGGTTAAAAATATTACCTATTATCCTCATAAAGTAGCCATAGGAGAGTCTAAAGACATCATGGCAAGTTGGTATGGTGAGTACTTTGATGGACGACAAACAGCTTTAGGAAATATCTATGATATGAATGGTTACAGTGCAGCCCATAAAACTTACCCTTTAGGTACAGTTTTAAAAGTTACAAACCCAGCCAATGGTAAGTCACTAGAGGTACGCATAGATGACCGTGGACCGTTTTGGAACAACAGAGAACTGGACCTCTCAAAAGGTGCAGCGACTTACTTAGGAACAAAAAAACAAGGTGTAGCTCCTATTCATATAGAGGTTGTCTCTGTTCCTAAAGTAGGGTTGTCAGCAGAACCTGTAGAACATAAAGCACCTAAAGTAAGAGAACTCTCTGCCCTGTCATTAGATAGAATAGTCATCAATAATTATGCCTACATAAGCCCCGATGAGACAAATGTACCTGTAGAGTTTGGAAGGTTTTCTAAACTTTCCAATGCTAAAAAATATGAAAAAAAGCTCAAAAAATATCTTGCTTTTTCATATATTTTAAAGTATAAAAAATTTTATAAAATTAAATCTTATCTACCAGCAAATAAAGAAAAAGCCATAAAGAAACTAAAGAACTTAAAGAAGCTCGGACTTATTCATGGGTATGGGTTGTTTTGGTCGTATAAGTAGTAACTGTTTATTTGTTGGAGCATGGACTTTAGTCCATGAAAAAAACATTACAGCGACTGAAGTCACTGCCCCTAGGAGCATGGACTTTAGTCCATGAGAAAAAAGATTACAGCGACTAAAGTCACTGCTCCTAAGGATACGAAATGAAAAATAGTAAAAGAACATATTTACCACATACGGATTTGGAAGGATATTACCAATTTGTGACTTTTAGAACACATGATAGTGTAGATGATTTTTTAAAGCGAATATATGGAGATGAGAATATTTCAACAAGAGAAAAAGAGTATAAAATAGATGAATATCTTGATAACTCTCCTCATGGAGCATACTTAAATGGTGATGTATTAGACTATCTTAGAAATTTTTTTATAGAAAAAGATAAAGAGATATATGATTTGGTCTCTTTTGCTATTATGCCAAATCATGTGCATATACTGTTTAAGCAACAGAATAGTTTGAGTAAGACAATGCAGATATTGAAAGGGAGTAGTTCTATAGGGATTAATAGACTGTTAAACAGAAAAGGTAAGTTTTGGGAAGTTAATTATTATGATAGGGCAATAAGAAATGAGAATCATTTTTCAACGGTTTATGATTATATTCAGAATAATCCTTTGAAAGCCAACTTGGAAGATAGTAGAGATAGAGTTTATGGAATTTACTAGGAGCATGGACTTTAGTCCATGTTTTATAATAAATACAGCGACTGAAGTCACTGCCCCTGGGAGCATGGACTTTAGTCCATGAGAAGAAAAAAATACATATTACATGGACTGAAGTCCATGCCCCTATGAAAATATATATTACATGGACTGAAGTCCATGCTCCTAAAGTAACAATTATTTATGAGCATAAATTGTTTTGGTCTTACAAATAACAACCTAAAATTTACTTAATATTATATAAAAAGATATTGTATTTTTATATAATATTAAAGAATGAAGAATAATTACACCATTATAAACATTATTTTGTTTAAAATAATGTTATATAAAAATATATGTAACAAAAATGTAAATTTTTTTATTTATTTTTAATATTAATGATAAAAATAAATATTTTCTTAAGAGTGTATGTTATTATAGATTGTCTTCATGAGGACAGTCTATAAAATTCAATTCGAACTTTCGGATTAACAAAGGATACAAAATGAGAGGTTTACAGCTATTTATGGTGTTAGCATTGCTAACTTTTGCACAGGCAGGTAAAGTTACATGGGATTCTGATGGTAAAGCACATATTGAAAAGTCTGATACCCCAAGGGAAGGTTGTCAGAGTGCAAGTATCTCTGATTTAGGAACAGATAATAATAGCACAAAGTGTTAAAAGTAGGTTCCTATCGGAACCTATTCCTCAAAAATTAATTAATTTAGATGTTTTTATATAAAAAATGAAGAGATTAACCCTATAAGCCCACCAAATACTCCTCCCCAAACTACCAACCAGCCTAAATGAGTGTGTATAAGTTCATGTACCAAGTCGTTAACCATTTTAGGGGTTAGGTCATTTAATCTATCGGTTATAAGTTTTTCAACCGAATCTCTTAGGTCGTCGTTTAGTGTTGAATGTTCTAAGTGGTGGTTTATTTGAGCTTTGAAAGTATCAGAGCTTACTATGCCTACAACAGCAGACTTTAGTTTTTTTGCAAACGGTTCTTGTAAACTGTCTAGTGCTTTTTCTCCACCAAAAAAGTTTAAAGCATCTCCGAGTTTTGACTCCATAACACTCTGTTTTAGTGCAATAAATGCAGGGGAAAAGTCTGCTGACTCTACCAAGGGAGCTAGGTCTATTTTTTGTTCTTCATTTTGAAAAAATGAACTTAACTGTTCTTGGTTAAAAAACTGGGTCATTATCATGTTTTTAATAGAACCTTTAAAAGATTCAAAGTTTTTCTCTATGACTCCAGAGCCATAGAGTAATGGAACTTTGTTAAAGAGCATGTATATGGCTACTTGGTTGGTCACAGCACCAGAAAAGGCAAAAAGTCCCGTAAAAAGTACAGGAGTAGCGTATGGGGAAGGTAGACTAGAACCAATACCTATTAAAGCAACAGAGGTTGCATCGGTGAGTGTTGATTTTGAAATGTTCATATTAAAAATCCAATAGTGTTTTTTCTAATTTTTCTACAGAGTGGATAGCATCTTCATAGGTAGAAAAGCCCCAATTGACCATAAGATAGTCCATATTTAGAGCTTCTGCAGCCAAAAGGTCACGTTCACTGTCTCCGATAAAAAGAGACTCTTCTACTGAAACATTTAAATCGTTTAAATTTTTTTCTAACATATCAGGGCTTGGTTTACCCTTGCTTACATCATCATAACATGCGATACTATCAAAATATTCTAATACTTTTAAGTGAGAAAGAGACTCTAAGGTTGAACCACGATAGGCATTGGTAGCAACGGCTAAAAGATAGCCTCTCTCTTTTAAATTTTTAAGAAGTTCCTCTATGCCTTCATAAAGCTGTAACTCTTTTTCATGATTTTGAGTGTAGTAGTCAGAGAAGCACTTTTCATGCTCTTTGGTAAAAGCTGGAACTTCATAAAAAAACTCTGCAGGCTTGAGGTGG
Source organism: Campylobacteraceae bacterium (assembly GCA_027055805.1). Lineage (GTDB taxonomy): Bacteria > Campylobacterota > Campylobacteria > Campylobacterales > Sulfurovaceae > UBA1140. The sequence goes on along the minus strand of JALUMR010000205.1, from coordinate 7,534 downwards.
GGGTCATTGACCTTTTCTAAGATGAGCTCTTTTTCCATATTTGCTAGTTTAAGATGATTACGTACATGATTGATGGCATTTACAATAGTTACAGAACTGTCTACTAAAGTTCCATCCATATCGAAAATAATGGCTTTTTTCATTAAAGTATGGTTCCTATAGGTTCAGCAAATTTAACTTTTTGGTTAATCTCTACACTTGGGCTAAAGCTATCTTTTTGGCTAAAGAGTAAAATGGTTGAACCCATCTCAAACCAACCAAAAAGCTCACCCTTTTCTAAAGTTACATTTTTGTAACTGTAGTGTTGAGGCTCTCTTATCTCAGAGTTTGTTTTGATATTTTTTTCAAAGGTTACTATCATTTTTCCTACATTTAAAGCACCCACAAGCACCATAACAAAAGTACGCTCTTTGTTGTCTTTACACTCTATAATAACACGTTCATTTTCTATGAAAAGGTCTTTTTTATTTCGTAAAAGTGGAAAATTTACAGGGTATAATTTTCCAGGAATATGCGTTAACGACTTAACGGTTAATCTCTCTGGTGCATGATAACGGTGATAATCTTTTGGAGAGAGGTATAAGTTGACAAACTCACCTCCTTCAACTGCGTTAACAGCATCTTGATGATGTTCACCGAATAGTTCAGTTAGGTTATACTCCATTCCTTTGATTTGATAGGCTTTTCCATCTACTATAGAACCAAAGTCTGTAACCAAAGCATCAACAGGTGAAATCATAACCGATTCATCATCAATTATATTTTTGGGTTCTGTAAATGCACGAATAAAAAGTTGGTTAAGGGTAGGGTAGCTGCTTGGGTCTTGAAACTCTGTCATGTCTAGTCCCATAAGCTTTACATAACCGTGGTTTACCACTTTTTGTACAGGTGTAGGGAAGACTTTTGAGGCGAATTTTCCAAAAGTAGAAGAGATGAGAGAAGAGTAGTGTTTTTTCATATAATAAAGGTCCTTTTTTTATTGGGCGTATTATATCATTCTAAGCAAAATATTATGAGGGGACTTTATCTTTTGAGAGACAATTGGTACAGGATTTTAGTGTGTTTTTTTCAATAATAACATGAAGAGCTTCTGTGTTGCATATTTTTATGAGACTATTTTCACTGGCAATAATATGATTCTTTTTTAGTTTACTTAAAATTCTAGATAGAGTTTCAGGGGTAATGTTGAGTATGGAAGCAATTTCATTATTTTTTATTTTATTAAATGATTCTTTTTCATTTAAGAGAAGGTCAGCAACCTTTGCTTCCGATGATAATATGGTCTCTTTATGAACCAAAGAAGAGAGCATCATTACTTTATTGGTCATAGATTTTAGTAGAGACAAAGAGAAAACAGGATCTTTAAGATACTCCATTACTTTCTTAAAATGGAGAAGCCCCACTGTCCCTTTGTCTGAAATAAATTCACAAGTAGCAGGAAAAGCCACCTGTTCCAAACAAGCATATTCACCTATAATTGCAGGAGTATTAAGCCTATGTAGCTGAACCATGGTATCTTTAGGAGAGGTTTTATAGAGACGTACTTGCCCATCTAGTAAGATATGAAGATAATCACTAGAATCACCTTCATAAAAGAGAATACTATGTTTGTTAAAGTGTCGAATGTGGATAGCATCATATAACTCTTTATGAAACTTTTTATCAAGATTTGCAAACATTGGTATCTCTTCAATTTTCAGCATTAAAAATCCTCTTTTTGATAAAAAGAAGATTACAACAAAATGAATTAAAAAAAGATTTGAAACCTTAATTACTATTTATTATTTATATATTCTAATGCCTCTTCCATAAGTGCTATATGGTAGTTCTCTTGATTGTTAATGAATGTAAAGAAATCAGCAAAGTGTTCAGAACTTTCACTAACGGCTGCTGCTAGTTTTTTACACTCTTCCTTGGCTCCTATCTCTTCTTGGATTCCATCTTTTAAGAACTGTTCTAAGTTGTCAAATTTATAAATTTCTTCCATTAGGCTTCTTGGTACTCCAAGTATTCCCATCTCAGCCATCATTTGACCAAAACTTCTTAGGTGGAAGAACGACTCATCTATAAGAATCTGAAAAATTCTATTTAAAAAAGCGTTATCCGAGTTTGCTTTTGAGTAGTTATAGACCATAATAAGCTCATACTCTTTGTAGCTCTCTTCAAATAAAAATATGGTTAATGCATCTCTAGCTTCATCACTAAGCTCTACATTTGGGTAGTTTTTTTCTGCTAAGAAACACTTCTCTACATTCTCTTCAGGTAGCTTTACTAGCACTGACTTGATGTAGTCTAAATCACTTGCCATTCTAAAGGTAATATGTTCATCTTTACAGCTGTTTAATTGTGACTCTATAGACTCAATTCTTTTTATAATATTGTTAAGCATATGTGAAAGATGGGTAACTTTAATGGGTACTTGAGGAATGTCGTAAGTGTAAGTAGTGTTGTTTTTTATAAAGTCATTTTCAAGCCATGTTAAATGTTTAAATAGAATATTTGAAAATTCATATAACTTTTGTCTACTTTGTGTTTGAGACATAAAACCTGTGAACTGTGTAGCCAACCATGTTTCATGAACTTCTTTAAATAGTTGTTTCATTATTTTTCTTCCTCTTGATTTTCTTCTTCTTTTGGGGTACAGTCGGTAGTAATATGATACGAGTACATAGAGAACTCAGGGTCTTTTTGTTTCTCATTATAAGTATCTAAGGCTGCTTTGAGTGCCAGTGCTACCATTTCGGTACATGCAGCATCTTCAGGGCTTTGGTTCTCTAGTAGACCAAGTGTGGCAGAAACCAACTCTTCTGCTCGTGAAAAGTGAATGTCTCTGGCTTCTGAGGTTACTATGGAACCTGACACAATAGTAGTAGTACACCCAATAGCTTGGAATGATATGTCGGTAATAAGTGGGTCATCTTGTTTGTCTACTTTTAAGTAAATGGCTACTTTCTCACCATTTTGTGGGTTTTTACCCATACCCGTTGCATCTGGATTTTCCATGTTTCCATAGTTTTTTGGATTCATCATATGCTCTATTAGATGTGCATCTGCTGTCATGTTGTCCCTTTTTCTTTTTTTATAATTATAGCATTTTGCATTAGACTTCTTGTAAAACTAGGAACCGATGACGTTAGCCTCGCATTGTTCGGGACTAAAGTCTTTGATTAGAAGAAGTTTTGCAAGATGTTTATCAAATTATAGCGTTTTTACTAAATGGTTTTATTAAAAAAAATCCAGTTGAGTGAAAGATTTTTTTCATTTGCAAATAGAGCAATGGCTTTGTAAGGGATTTTATGGCGTTTTTTTATGACAGCATAGTATGAGGGGTCAAAACCTAAAGCTGTTGCAAGGTCTTTGTCGAGTATTCTCTCTCCACTCTCTTTATGTAAAATTTTTTTTATCCTGCTCATAATATCTGAAAAATCAAGCATATGTAACACTCCTATTACTTTTTGAATGATTTTAACAAATATTTTAAAATATATGTAAAAATATGACAAATTGTCATGCATTTTAACTTTAAATGCTTTATCATTCGTTTGAAACACGATATAATAGCGATTAAAAACTAGGTTCTTTTATGAAAAAACTCTTTATATATTTTATGATATTTTATAGTATAAATATTTTTGCTGATATTGTTGATATAAAAGCCGACCATTTTTATGCCAGTGATATAAGTGATGAAGCTTATTTTGAGGGTAATGCTCAAATTAAACAAGGTTCTAACGAATTTAATGCTTCTAAAATAGTAGTTTTTTTTAACAGTAAGAGAAAAGCAACCAAATATAAGGCATCGGGTTCGGTTAAATTTGATTTGACTGAAAATAACATTCACTATAGAGGTCAGGCTGGAAGTGTGGTATATGCTCCTAGAAGTTCAAAGTATCATTTTTCTGGAAATGTAGTATTAGAAGATTTGACCAACAATAGAACCATAAAGGCACAAACTGTTTCACTTGATTTAAAAACAGGTTTGGCAGATATAAAAGGTGGAAAGAAAAAACCTGTACACTTTAGATTTGAAATAGAGGATAGAAAATAATGGCAACACCAAGACTTGTTAACGCAGACTTTATGAAGTCTGCCCAAGCATTAGGAGACTCAGTAGAAGATACCGTTTCAGAAGTGGTTTTTTTAGGACGTTCAAATGTGGGGAAAAGTTCGACCATTAATGGTTTGACATCACGTAAAAATTTGGCAAAGTCTTCAGCAACACCTGGAAAAACACAACTTATAAACTTTTTTGATATACGTTATATTTATGATGAAAAAGATTGGAATATTCGTTTTGTAGATTTACCAGGGTTTGGTTATGCAAAAGTTTCAAAAGATTTAAAAGGTGCATGGCAGAAAAATTTGGTAGAGTTTATTAAGCACCGTGTCTCTATTCGTGTTTTTATTCATCTAAGAGATGCCCGTCATCCCAATGCACAAATAGACCAAGATGTTAACAAGTATGTTAAAGAGTTTATCCGTGGTGACCAACTCTACTTAGATGTATTTACCAAAATAGATAAGTTAAATCAAAAAGAGAAGACAGCACTTAAAAAAGCATTTCCAGGATGTATCACCATTTCTAACTCTAAGCGAATTGGTTATGATAGAATACATCAAAAAATATTTGAACATATTTTTGGAGTAACTGAATGGTCGAATTAGTCAAAGCAAAATTATCAGATATTTCTGCGATGCAGAGTTTGGTTGTTTCTGAAGTAAAAGATGGGATTATTTTGGAGAGAAATGAAGATGAAGTCTCAACAAATATCCGATCATATGTTTTGGCTAAAGAGAATGAACAGATAGTGGGGTATGCAGCTTTACATATACACTCATTACGTTTAGCAGAGATTCGTAGTCTTATTGTCTCGTCTGAATATAGAGGTAAATATATTGGTAAAAAGATAGTTGAGTTTTGTTTAGAAGAAGCAAAAAGTTTAGGAGTAAGTGATGAAGTTCTAGTTCTCACTTATCTTCCTTCGTTTTTTCAAAAAATGAATTTTCTAGAGATTCCTAAAGAGAGTATACCTGAACATAAAATTTGGGCAGACTGTATTAAATGTATACATTTCCCTGTTTGTAATGAAATCTCTTTGGTTTATAAATTGGAAAGATAGGGAATATATGTACAGATATAGAAATGATTTTAGTGGTGAGAAGTTAAATTTTTTAGAAAAACTTGGACTCTTCTTGGTGGTTATAGGTTATCCTTTTTTAGTTTCAATTTACTCTATGTTACCACCATTAATAGGGCTGGTTGGTTATATCATTATTGTCAATGTAGATAAAAATAAACTCTATGCTTTAGGTGGAATGGTCTATTTAATAAATTTAGAATTAAATTTGACACTACCTATATTACTCTCTATATTTGTAGTTGTTATGACATATATCTTTCTCTATTCACCATTAAAACTTTTAATACGTTGCCAGATTTGTTTGCTTTTTACGATGATAGTTCTAGTTGATTTTTTATATTATGTAACACTTTTTCTTTATGATGCAATGTTTCAGACGACAACGGTTGTTGGTGATATGATGTTGATTTATTACATCATAGTAGATATTTTTATAGGAGTTTTATTATGAGATTTGTCATAATAATTACGATTTTTGTTCTATTTTGGATGACCTTGGTCTTTCAAATTTATCAAATAAGTATTAAATCAAACTCTTATTATGAAAAATTAGCAGAGATAAATGTACGAAGAAAGTACTTTATGAAACCTGTTCGTGGTGAAATTTTAGATAGAAATGGAAAGCTTCTGGCTGTAAACAATATTGGTTTTTCAATTAAATTGGCACCTCATATGTCTAAACATACCAATGAAAAACTCTCTACAACTGAAGAGTATATCATCAAAGAGTTTCCAGATGTTAATAAGACGAAGTTGAGAAAAATTCTAATGTATAACAGTGAACTGGGAAAAAGACTTTTACGTGTTTCTAAAAAAATGCCTGATTTGAATCAAACAAAACTACTAAAAAGATATGTTAAAAAGAATTTAGAAAAAACTATAGATACTATTATTCGTGAGTTTCCTGACTTAAATAGAGAGGAGTTGCTTTTAAAATACATAAGTCAAAACTCTTCCTATAATCATAGGTTTATTCCTATAATAGATTTTATAAGTTATGATGATATGATAGGTTCTTACCCTAAATTGACAATTAATAAACTCTTAAAAATTGAATCAGAGACCAAGCGTTCGTATCCTGCTGGAAGTATGGCAACGCATGTTGTAGGTTATGTAGGACGTTCAAATAAAAAACAAAATAAGTATGATAGAGAAAAAAATGCGATTGAAACCAAAGATAATGGAGAACTTGTAGGCGTTGTTGAGACAGTTGGTGTGGTTGGGAAAACGGGTTTAGAGCGACAATACAACAAAGTTTTACAAGGTGAGTTGGGCTATAGAATGGTAAGAGTTACTGCGACGAACAAAGAGGTAGCAGAGATAGAGAAAAAAGAGCCAATTGAAGATCAAAACCTTGTTTTAAATCTTGACTTGGGACTACAGAAAAAGATAAATGAACTTTTTATTGGTCAGTCTGGTGTAGCGATTGTTATGAATGTTAATGGTGATATTATAGGTGCTGTATCCTACCCATCTTATGATCCAAATCTTTTTGTTGGGGGTATCTCTCGTAAAGAGTGGAAGGCTTTAACTGATGACTTTAATCATCCCTTTACCAATAAAATAGTTGCTGGTACTTACCCTCCTGGTTCTGCTATTAAAATGGGTATGGCTCTATCATTCTCTAATGCAGGTGTCTCTTTAGATAAAACGGAACATTGTAGAGGTTTTATTACCATGGGTAAAAATAAACATAAGTTTAGATGTTGGTCAAAATATGGACATGGGACAGTCGGTTTACGTAAGGCTATTCGTGAAAGTTGTGATGTCTATTTTTATAATAAAAGTTTACAAGCAGGGATTAATGCTATGTCTGATACTTTACATAAAATAGGTTTAGGTGAGAAAACAGGCGTTGATTTACCTGGAGAAAAAGCTGGAATAATCCCGAGTAAGCCTTGGAAAATGAAACGATACAAGAAGCCTTGGTATATGGGTGAAACAGTTATTTCTGCAATTGGACAGGGATATGATTTGGTAACACCTCTACAAGTGGCTAGATATACAGCATTTTTAGCTACAGGCTCTTTACCAACACCTCATTTTGCTAAAACAGTAGCAGGGAAGGAAGTGGAGAAAGAGTATAAAGTTATTGATGTTAATCAAAAAAACTTAAAAACTATTCGTTTGGGTATGTATGATGTGTGTAACTCTCCACATGGAACAGCTAGACGAACGATGTCGGGACTTCCTATCGTAGTAGCTGGAAAAACGGGTACTTCTCAAGTTGTCTCCATTCCAAGAGGAGAGAAACGAAGAATGAAAGAGTATGAGATGGAATACTATAGTCGTTCTCATGCTTGGTTAACAACCTATGCTCCTTTTAAAGACCCTAAATATATTGTGACAGTTTTAGTAGAACATGGTGGACATGGTGGTAGTACCTCAGGACC
>JALUMR010000204.1 GCA_027055805.1 Campylobacteraceae bacterium | reverse complement strand
TATATGAACCATGTACTTGACCATAAAAACTATCGTTTTTTCCAATCATCATTTGACCCTGATGAAAAAGGGACAGTACTCTCTGTTAACCATGACCCAGGAACGCTACCTACCTACCTTGGTTATCTGCTTTTAGCACTTGGAATGATATGGAACCTATTTGATAAAAACAGTCGTTTCCAACAACTGCTTAGACGGGCTAAAAAGCTTCAAGGGGCATCGGTTGTGGCTGCACTCTTTGTCCTTTTTAGTCAAACAGCAACTGTTCAGGCAGCATCACTTCCAGAGTTGGATGCCAACCAATCAAAAATGGTTCATATTTACAGTGATGAGAGTATAGAAAAGTTTGGAAAAATAGTGCTACAAGACACTCGTGGACGTATGAAACCTATGGATACTTTTGCTCATGAGCTTGTCTCAAAACTTACAGGTAAAACTTCTATTTATGGTGTCAATTCAACCTCTATTCTGTTAGGTATGACGGTGAATCCTAATTTTTATCAAGAGTTAAATATGATAAAAGTAGACCATACTCGAATAGCAAAAGAGTTAGGTTTAAAAGAGGGGAGTAAATATGCAAAGTTTAGTGATTTCTTTTCTAAAGAGGAAGGATATAAACTCTCTAAGCAGGTCGCTGAGTCGGTTCGTAAAAAACCACTTGATAAAAATCTTTATGACAAAGAGTTGGTCAAGGTAGATGAACGACTAAACATTGCCTATATGGTCTATATGGGTTCTCTTTTACAGATTTACCCTGTACCTCATGATGCTAACAATAAATGGGTTAGCCCACAAGAGGCAGTTAAAACTTTTCCTAAAGAGCTTTCGGGTATGGTACGTATGATGACACTCTATCTTTTTGAAGGAGCCACAGCAATACAGACAGATGGAAATACCAGTAAGTTTGACCAGTCAATTCAACTAATAAACCTCTACCAAAAGAAGTTTGGTTCAAAGGTACTACTCTCTGAAAATGCTGTTGATATGGAGATTTGGTACAACAAGTTGGGTGTATTGTCAAAAGTTGTTCCTATCTATCTGTTGGTAGGTATTCTTCTTCTATTAGCATCATTTGTAAATGTGGTCAAACCTAGCTTCTCTCTAAAGCGAATTATGCAAGTCTCATGGGCTGTTATGATTATAGGTTTTGGACTACATTTAATGGGCATGGGTATGCGTTGGTATATTGGGGGTCATGCTCCTTGGTCAAATGCTTATGAATCCATAGTATTCATCGCTGCAGCAACCGTAGTAGCAGGTCTTGTTTTTGCACGTAAGTCACCATTTACCTTGGGTGCTACGGCACTGTTAGCAGGTATTACTATGGGTGTGGCTCATATGAACTTTGTTAACCCAGAGATTACAAACTTGGTTCCTGTACTAAAATCTTACTGGCTTATGATTCATGTTGCGACCATTATTTCAGGTGATGGATTCTTAGGTCTAGGTTCTATATTGTCCCTTTTGGTACTTATACTATTTATTATGAAAAAAGAGCGTAACAGTGAAAACATAGACAGAGCTATTAAAGAGCTAACCAGTATTGCTGAAATGAGTCTTATAGTAGGTCTCTTCCTTATGACTGTAGGAAACTTCCTTGGTGGAATCTGGGCAAATGAGAGCTGGGGTCGTTACTGGGGTTGGGACTCCAAAGAGACTTGGGCTGCTGTAACTATTTTGGTTTATGCTACGGTATTGCATTTACGTTTTATTCCAAAACTTAACAATCCATTTGCCTTTAACGTGGCTTCACTTTGGGCATACTCATCGGTTATTATGACCTACTTTGGAGTAAATTATTACTTATCAGGTCTTCACTCTTATGCTGCTGGTTCACCTGTACCTATTCCGACATGGGTTCCATACTCTGTATCAGCACTATTTGTTTTAACAATGGTGGCAGCAAAAAGTCGAAAAAATATTAAATTGGCACTACTTATATTGGCTCCACTTTTAGCATTTGGACTCTTTATTCGTTATGTTGTGATGTAGTATGTTGAGCGTAAAAGAAGACCTCTATAATGGTCTTATTATAGAAACAGATTCAATAGAAGATATAGTGAGTGAGTTTAAAATCTCACTTATCTCATTACAGAAACAAGCCAAAGAGGAAGAAAAAAATCTTCTTTGGCTAGACCTTACTACTAAACAAAATCAACATATTGCTGTAGCATTAGAGCTTGGTTTTGAGTTTCACAACTGTGAAGCTACAAGAATAACACTTACGTATCAAGTAGTAAAATATGCTTACATTCCTGTTCCTCCTACCCATACGATTGGTGTAGGTGCCGTGGTTATTAACAAAAAAAATGAACTGCTTATGGTTCGTGACCGTATTCACAATGAACACTCTATCTACAAACTACCTGGTGGTATGTTAGAACATGCTCAAAGTTTAGAAGATGGAGTGGTAAGAGAAGTACACGAAGAGACAGGCATTGCGGCGAAACTCATAAAAATGGTCTCTCTTTTAAACTCTCACCCTTTTACATTTAACAAATCAAATATGTACATAGTTTTTCAACTAGAAGCATTAACAACTGAAATAAATATTATAGATACGCATGAGATAGAAGAGGCCATATGGATGCCTTTAGATGAGTTCTTTTTACACGAAAAGATGTCAAAATTTCAGAAAACCTTGGTCTATTCTGCCTTAGAAAATGACGGGCTTAACTGTTTAGAAATAGATGAGTTCTCCTTGTCTAAACAATATGTTGAGGTTTATGGGTAAGGTTTATTTTCTCTTAAAACCATAACCCAATTTCTCAAGTCGCACTTTCAAATTTTCTTGAATTTCACCTTGAAACTCAAGTGTGTTTTCTTTAACAGTCCCACCAGTCCCCAACTTCTTTTTAAGTGTTTTTAAAAGAGCTTTTAAATCATTAGATGAAAGATAAAAAGGTTTAACAATGGTAACAACCTTACCTCGTCTTTTCTCTTTAGCAAAATGAAGTTGGTGCTTTTCTGACTCTTTTACTTCGGTGTTTATTTTCTTGTTTGGCTTCTCTTTGTTGTCCGATGACCACTCATCAGAAAAGTCAGCACCCATTTTAAATAGATTTTTTTTCATCTCTCTCCTTTAATTCATAAATCCCATAATATTACCATTTTCTAACTTTTTAATGGTCATTTCATCTTTAAGCCGAACTATAAACTCTTTTACATCATGTATCTTTTTAAATCGACTCTGTCGTGCAATGGTTGCAAAGTCTCCAGGGGTAATTTGTTTGAAACTTTTCACCTCTTCTAGCACTTCTTTAGAAGGTTCGCTAATCTTTAACTCTTTACAATACGATAAAAAGATTTTTTCAAGCTGTTCAGGCTTTAAAAATTTGAACTCCAACTTCAAATCAAAACGGCGTAAACTCGCACGGTCCAAATACTCCATAAGGTTGGTGGTGGCTATGAAGATACCATTAAATTTTTCCATTTGGACTAGCATCTCATTAACCTGTGTCACTTGCCAGTTGACTTTGGCTTGTCCACGTTCGGCTAAGAATCCATCGACTTCATCAAAAATCAGTACGGCATTTTCATCTTCGGCCTCTTTAAATGCACGGGCAATGTTTTTTTCGGTATCTCCAACCCACTTACTCATGAGAGAAGAGCCACTTTTTATGATAAAAGGTTTGTCTAAAACTTTTGCAATGTATTTTGCAAAGGCACTTTTTCCTGTACCTGAAGCACCATAGAGACAGATTCTAGCAGAGTTGTGCTCTTTTATGCCAGTTGCAAGTTCTTCTAGGTTTGTATCAGCATGTATAAACTCTAAACTGTAATTGTTAGGAAGATTTTGTTCTCCCTCTTTGTTGACTTCTTCATGCCCTTGTGCTTTAAGTGTGTTGTTTATGAGTTTTAAAACTACTTTGTCTTTTTTTTCTGTGGGAACAATGTTGGCAACTTTAACAGCAGATGAAACCAAAGCAGGAGCAATACCTTCATGTTCAGATAGGTACTCTACCGTTTTTTTATCCAGTATATTATCACTATATTTTTTAATAATATCAGCACGTTTAGATTTTGCAGGTATAGGCATCTCAATGCTCATATCAAAACGACGTATGATAGCATTATCTATACTTTCTATATTGTTGGTAATCCAAATAGTGGGTAAGATGTTGTTCTCTAAAACTTTGTTTATCCATGCTTTGTCAGACTGTCTTTTAGGAAGCATAAAAAAGCCACCCTCGTAACTCTCAAAGACATCTTCGGCTTCATCATACATAAGTATGGTTTTATGTTTTGACAAAAGAGCTTGAGCTGTTTTGTAAACACGCAGTCTTGCTGTTCCATCTATGGGGTCACCATCGTTGTCAGAGTAGCTTACTTCATAGAGTTTAATACCAAGTATTTTAGCAATGGTTTTAGTAAGTTCAGTTTTACCAGTACCAGGAAGACCATAGAGTAGTATATTTACGCCTGTTTGTCTGCTCTCAAGGGCTTTATTTAGGTAGGGAAGAAGTATCTCTAAATCACCTTTTATATAAGAGTAGTCATCTATCTCTAACGTTCCTTCAGATGCTGGTCTAATAGAATTTTTAACCATCTCCATAATCTCATTGTCATGGTTTAGCATATTGTCAGAGAACTCATAGTTTAAGAGCTGAAATTTCGAACTAAAAGAGTAGGCATTGTCTCTGTCTAGTTGTAGTAGTCCTGAATGGTTAAAAGTAGCATGAGAAGCAAATACTTCGTTAATGTACTCAAGAGGAAAATCAAGTATGGCAGAGAGCAGCCTCTTTGTTCGTGAAGTATTGATGTTTTCACCAAGTAGGTTAATGGCATTGTCTAAAATATCATAATGCTTGAGTAAAATAACAAATTCTAAAATCTCTCGTTCATATTTATTTAGTATAATTAGTTTTGAAATACGGTCGAGGTTCTTTTCCAGTAGTTTTGAAGAGTTAAATGGTGCTTTTTTATTTAGCTTCTCATACTTTTTTTTCAGTATGTTAAGTGGTTCACTTCTGTGAAAATCATCATAATCAAATGCTATATATTTAGAAAGACCTAAAAATTTTGCCATGGTCTCATGTGTAAA
>JALUMR010000203.1 GCA_027055805.1 Campylobacteraceae bacterium | reverse complement strand
ATGCCTAAAATATATTTTTTCAACGATTACCTTTTAATTTTTTGAAATACTATCATATTAGAATAGATTTCAGATTATGAACAATAAAAAACAGTCTATTTTTAAAGTATTTTCATATTTCAATAAAACAATAAGAATATTTGAGCTAGAATTATCTAAAATTTAAAAAAATGAAAGAGCATATATGCCCAAAAAATTACTACTTACACTTGTTTCCCTTATCCTTTTTTCCCAAAACCTCTCTGCTAAAGATTACAAATGGAACTCAAACATGACGTTCTTAAACTTTTTAGAAAAGCATAATATTCCTCTAAAAACCTACTACAGCATGGACAGTGAAGATAAAGAGTTAATACAAGAGATTCGTTCTGGTCAAAACTATAGTATCAACAAAAAGAACGGTAAGATAACCACTATCAATATTCCTGTTTCAGATGAATTGATGTTGGAACTTAAAAATACTAAAAAAGGGTACGTTGCCAAATATATACCTATCCCTTATGCTACCGTAGAAAAGACTATTTCCATTAAAATTAAAAGTTCATTTGAAAAAGATTTAGATGACACTACTAAAACTTCTTATTATAGTAGAGAGTTAAAAGAGGTCTACTCTAAAGCAATACCTTTTAAAAAGATGAAAAAAGGTGATAGAGTTATTATTTTCTATACGCAAAAATATAGAAATGGGAAAGTCTTCTCTAGTCCTGTTATTCAAGCCTGTTTAATTGAAATAAATAAAAAACCTTTTTATGGATTTTTATTGGATGATGAAAAATATTATGACTCTTTAGGTAGAAAGTATGAACGTACCTATCACTCAAGTTTTATTCGTCCATTAAGACAGTTTAAACGTATATCTAGCTACTTTACCTATAAACGTTTTCATCCTATTTTAAAGAGATATAGAGCCCATTTGGGAATAGATTATGCAGCTAGACCTGGTCGTGCCATTGTTGCTAGTTCTTCAGGAACCATCTCTTTTAAAGGTTGGAAGGGTGGCTATGGTAGAGCCATTAAAATAAAACATTCTAATGGAATTGAAACTTTATATGCACACATGAGAGCTTTTGCTAAGGGGATGAGAAAAGGTAGAAAGGTTAAACAAGGGCAAACCATTGGTTATGTAGGAACATCGGGGCGAAGTACTGGTCCGCACTTACATTTTGGTCTTTATAAAAATGGTAAAGCGGTTAACCCTGGTCGATATATAAAAAAGAAAACAGCTACAAGAGTAAGACTAAAAGGTAAAAAGTATAAAAAATTAAGAAAATTAGTAAAGAAATATAGACCTCAATTTAAAGAATCAAAAAACAAAACCATTTTAAAAAAGAAAAGTAAAGAGTGTTTGAATTGTTTAAAACATTAGTATTAAAAGAGAGTAATTAAAACTCTCTTTTCAGCTATTATATTTTCTCTGCTCTTACATCACCAAATAAAATCAAATCTTTTAAGACTGCTTTTTGAGTGATACCATCTTCACCTACACGTAATAGAAGTTCACCTTTATCACTTGCAAATATATCTTGATTGATAATAGCTCTTGCATACCATCCATTTTTATCTTTAGCCCCGACAGTCTCTTCAAACTCATTTAGCTCATTACTTTTAGGAATAATAACTTCTACTGAACCATTTTGTTTCTCTGCACCTACAGCAGTAAATGTATAAGAGGCACTCTTTTGTTTATCTTTAACCATTTTATCTAGATTAAAATAGAGTGTTAATAGGTCATTTTTAGAGTAGTAGTCCATTGTAGTGTTTGAATCATCACTTAATTTTCCATTTTCCCAATGTTTATAACTCTTTATTACACTTCTATTCTTATGGTCTATATAGTAAACTTTATTGGTTGTTTTATCACCATGTGATTTAATAACTTGATAAAGATCTGAAACCATTACGCCATTTTCTATATGTCCTTTTGAAATATGATGCTCTTTTCTATTTCCAGAAAGTTTTTTAGCCAATCCTGTTGCTTCTAACTCCACATCTATAGTATAAGAGTTATCATCTCTAGTCAATATTGCATTGGCGACTCCTATTTCACCAAAAATTCCAAACTCAACTTTATAGTTTGCTTCTATTGTTTCAGCCTGTACGCCTGTGCTAAATAGTGTAAAAGCACTCAATAATATTAATAACTGTTTCATAATAATCCTTTATTATTTCAATATGTGCATTTAATCATATATATGTGTATAAACCGTGTCAATATGATATGACATCATAGTTTATTTTGCTAAAATTAAAATTAATCTAATAAAACTACTAATAAATTAAAGAAAAATTATGAATGAACACAATACTACAAATACAGAAGAGATTATTAAACAATTAGATATTAATTTCTTCCCTCAAATACAGAGCTATTTAAATGAACTTTACTTATCAGAAAAGGGTACTTTCTTTAGTAAACTATATTTTGATATACCTTTAGGTAATATTCTTGCAGCCATATTTTCACTCTTTTTCTTTCTTCTGCTTAGAAAAATGTTTGCAAAATTAGTCATTCAAGTACTTCAACCTTTAGCAAAACAGACACAGACTTATTATGATGACCGTATTCTCTCGGCACTAAGAGGACCACTTTCATTTGTATTTCTCACTATAGGGGTACGACTATTTTTTGCCCTACTTTTTCTGGAGACGCCTATTGTTGAGAAAATAATTAGTACCATGATTATGTTTAACCTCTTTTGGGCCATTTATGCCATGGTACATGCATTAAGAGGCGTTATCTACCACTTTACAGAACGGTTTAACCCTGAGTTGTCCCATGAAATGGGTAACTTTTTGTTAACCGTTATAAGAGTCATTGTACTCTCTATTGGATTGGGTGCTATTTTACAACTTTGGGGTGTTAATGTTGCAGGTCTCATGGCAGGTTTAGGGATTGGTGGTTTAGCCTTTGCCTTAGCTGCTAAAGATACTGCAGCCAATCTTTTTGGCTCCATCGCCCTACTCTTAGACAAATCTATACGCATAGGGGAATGGATAAAAATAGATGGAGTAGAGGGAGTAGTTGAAGATATAGGTATGCGTACCACTAAAATTCGTACTTTCAAAAAGTCACTTATTACCTTACCTAACCAAGTCATAGCCAACAGCCCCATTGAAAACTTTTCAAGACGTGGAATAAGACGAATTAAAATAAAACTGGGACTTACCTATGATGCTAGTAGTGAGCAGATAGAACAAGTAATTGCTGATATAAAAACCATGTTAAGAAATCATAATGGTATAGCCCAAAATGAAACCATGCTGGTCAAATTTACTACCTTTGATGACAGTTCATTAGGAATTCTAGTCTATACATTTACCAAAACATCAAAGTGGGAAAAATACTTAAAAATTAAAGAAGAGGTCAATATCAATATTATGAAAATAGTAGAGAATAATAAAGTGGCTTTTGCTTTTCCTTCTCAATCTCTTTATATTGAAAGTATGCCTAAAGTTTTAGATAATCAAAAATAACTAAAAGTCTGCTATAATTTCAATAATTTTTAACCGTAGGGTGTAGTCCCCCGACTACACCGTCTAAACCAACCCTCAAGCTTTTAGCAATAAGACTGTTATTTGATGGTGTAGTCGGGGACTACACCCTACACAAAAAACATATTTATAGAAAGACACACCATGACACAACTAAAAAAAGTAGCCATTTTAGGGCGACCAAATGTAGGGAAGAGTTCCCTTTTCAATAGACTTCTAAGACAACGTGATGCCATCACTTCTGATGTAGTTGGAACAACCCGTGACATCAAAAAACGCCAAGTTACCATTTCAGGTAACCGTGACTTTGAGGTTATAGATACAGGTGGAATTGATGATTCTACAGAGATGTTTGCTACCGTAAAAAAACTCTCTTTACGTGCTGCTGATGAAGCTGATATTATTATTTATGTTGTTGATGGGAAAAACATTCCAGAGGCAGAAGACAGAGAGCTTTTTTACGGTCTACAAGAGTTAGGTAAGCCTATAGCTTTAGTTGTTAATAAAATTGACAATGATAAAGATGAAGCTTTACGTTATTGGGACTTTTTGGAGTTTGGAGCAGAGAGAACTTTTCCTATGTCGGTCAGTCACAACCGTTATATGAATGACTTTTATGCTTGGTTAGAGGAGTATATTCCTGAGCGTGAAGAGGAAGATCATTCAGAACCTGATGAAGATGAAGATTTAAGCTTTGAAGATATTGTTGAAATGGTTCACGTTGCAGATGAAGAAGAGGAGGAGGACAATGAGATAAAAGTAGCCATTATAGGACGGGTAAATACTGGTAAGAGTTCTCTTCTAAATGCCCTTCTAAAAGAAGAACGTGCTGTTGTCTCACCTGTTGCTGGAACCACCATTGACCCTATTGATGAAGAGATGGAATACCGAGACCATAAGATTACTTTTGTTGATACAGCAGGGGTTAGAAAACGTAGTAGAATTTTAGGCATTGAAAAATATGCTTTTGAACGTACAGAGGCAATGTTAGCAGAAGCAGATATAGCACTACTCATAATAGACTCAACCGTTGGTGTGGTTGAACTCGATGAAAGAATTGCAAACTTAATAGAAAAATATAAGCTTGGTTGTCTTATTGTTCTAAATAAATGGGACATACATAAAGATGATGAAGAGACTTATACCAAAGCTGTAGAAGATATTCGTGATGAACTGCGTTTTTTACACTATGCACCACTGATTACTATTTCAGCAAAAACAGGGTTAAGGGTACATAAAATACTCGATGAAATAGTAGATATTTATGGACGATATAAACAGAGAATTCCAACATCTAAACTAAATGAAGTACTAAAATATGCTATCAATAGACACCATATACCTACGGTAAATGGTGGTGTTGTAAAGATTAAATTTGCAACACAATATGAGACAAAGCCACCTAAGATAGCCATTATTATGAACCGACCTGATGGTTTACATTTTTCATATAAACGCTATTTAACCAATATATTTAGAGAAAAATTTGACTTTGTAGGTGTGCCACTAGATATAGGTGGGCGTAAACGTGGACAGAGAATGGATGACGATTAAAGATAAGTTTTATCCAAC
>JALUMR010000202.1 GCA_027055805.1 Campylobacteraceae bacterium | reverse complement strand
TAGTGGATACCTAACAGACAGTTGGTTTGCACGAGGAAGGTTGATATTATGGGCAAAGTATCGATATAATTTTTCTACCATTGAATTTAAGACAAAAATTATTACCTATATTGAAGAATTCTTACCTTGGAGGATTCATCACAAAAAAGGAATCACTGTTACAGCTGGAAGTACTAAATTAGCGTTACGAGGAGTTTTTAGCACTTTACATATTGATCTCTTTTTCCCTAAAGTTCATCAAAATATTGATGAACTTTTTAAGGATGATAATTTTATGGCATTTGCCTTAGATGAAAAATATGATTTGACAAGGTAATTTGTCTAATTAGATATTGATGTGAAAACTTTGCGAACATGGAAAAAAACTAGACCAAACCTATATAAAATCATAATGCTAGGCTTCGCATTTGAAGAGGCTGTTAAAAAGTCTAAAGAGAATTATGAAGCGTTGGAGAAGTTGGAGCGTGAGGTGGTGTATTTGTAGGGAGGGATGATTACTGTCATACCAATTTTATATGAGAATAAAGAACTATTTTTTATGCCAATTAATGTCGTAGTGAGGTACTACGACCTACGCGACTTCGTCGCTTTAAAATAAGAAAATTTTGAAATATAAATTTTATTAAGAGTGTGCTAAGTTGTGCTTAGATTTTATGTGGCTTTTATGAGGCGTACAAATGATTCGTTGAATAAAAACGCAATGAAAGATAAGTGCAAATTAACACACTATTAATAAAATTTGGTGGAGGCGTGGGGAATTGAACCCCAGTCCTAAAATAGCTAGAACCATGAATCTACATGTTTAGTCGATGTTGATTTTTCTCATCTTGCTTCGCACAACATCCAAAGCTATGCAAGACCAGCCAAAATTCTCACACTGTAGCATGACTTCTACAGAGCATATCCATCAGATGTGATGCCTAAAATCCGATTAAGATGGAACTCGTCGGTAAGGCAGTCCTCCGATCGCTCGGGGTTTACTTACGCTACTGCGTAAGCTGGACGGTAATCTGTATTGTTTGCAGTTATATGCGATGAGCCGTATAACGGAGTTGCTCAGTCCGACATGCACATAGTCCCGACTATTCCAGTCGAAACCAAGTCGCCCCCATATTCTTGTAAAGATACTGGTAAATTATCTACAGAGGAATATTTATTATAACACTATTTTTGTTTTTTGTCAAATTACGTATTGATTTTTTCTTTTATCTCTTTGGCTATTGAAGAAATTTTACTTATTTTTTGAGCGTTATTTAAACTCTCATCTAAAAGTACTTTTACAAATGCCGAACCAACGATGACCCCATCTACACCCTTGACTTTCTCTTTTGCTGTGTTTTGGTCTACTCCAAAACCTACATAAACAGGAGTGTCAGTAAACTCTTTGATGTCTGTAATAATAGGCTGTAAATCTTCATTATGCCCTGCTCCTGTGATTCCTGCGTAGGCTACTAAGTAGATGAACTTTTGGGCATCGGTAACTATCTCTTTGATTCTCTCTTTAGAATCTGTAGGAGCGATGAAGTCTATAAGTGCTAGGTTTGCCTCGTTCATCATAGGTTTGTAAGGTTTTGCCTCTTCAAGTGGCAAATCTGGAATAATAAAACCATTTACACCACTCTCTTTGGCTTGGTCTATGAAAAAATCCATACCTTTATGATAGAAAGGGTTAAAATAACCCATCCATAGTGTGTCTATATGTGGGGCTATTTTTGCAGAAGCATCAAAAAGATGTTCGAGTTTAAAGCCATTTTGTAGTGCTTTTAAGTTTGCTTTTTCTATGACTGGTCCATCTGCTACAGGGTCAGAGAAAGGCATACCCAACTCTAAGGTATCAACCCCTGCTTCAGCTAAGGCTAATGCCATTTCTACAGTAAATTCTAAGGAGGGGTAACCTGTGGTAATATATGCTACTAATTTTTTCAATATAAACTCTTTCATTTATTAGGAACATCTTTCAAGCAGAAGCTTGAAAGATTGTGCTTTCGCACGGAAAACTTCAGCAGTTAGCTCATGCGACTGGTCGCATTTTATAAAAGTTTTCATATTTCCTGTTTAATTATTTATGGTATTATACATTTTTTAGATAAAATAATTTCAATTAGATGTATAAGGTAAAAATTATGAGTATTCAGACCGAAAAAGTTGCAAAAAAAGTAACTTTAACAACCATTGCAAAGATGAAAGGTGTTGAACCTATAACTATGGTGACAGCTTACGATGCCCTATTTGCCAAACTTTTTAATGGCAATGTTGACATGATACTGGTTGGAGACAGCCTAAACATGAGCTTTTTAGGGAAAGAGGACACGCTCTCTGCAACCATGGACCAAATGATTTACCATACACAAGCTGTTTGTAATGGTGCGACTTTACCACTGATAGTTCTTGACATGCCTTTTGGCTCATATACATCTGAAGAGTTGGCTCTAAAAAATGCTACACGTGCCTACCAAGAGACCAATGCACAAGCCATTAAAATAGAGGGTGGAAAAGAGAGAGCCCATATTGTGAAAGCTTTAACAAACAACTCCATAGCTGTTTTAGGTCACATAGGTCTTATGCCACAGTTTCTACGAAGTGATGGTGGCTACAAAATACGTGGAAAAGATAAAACAGACATTGCTTCATTGGTTGAAGATGCCAAAGCATTAGAAGCAGCTGGTGCATTTGCCATCGTAGTAGAAGGTGTTAAGTCTGAAGCTGCTAAAGCCATAACTGATGCAATAACCATTCCTACCATAGGAATAGGAGCTGGGCTAGATACCGATGGTCAAGTGCTAGTTTGGTCAGATATGTTTGGATTTTTTGAAGATTTTAAACCTAAGTTTGTTAAGCAGTACTGTAAAGGTGCAGAGCTTATTCGTGAAAATTTAGAGCAGTACACAAATGAAGTTAAAAATAGAGAGTTTCCGAGTAAGGAATTTACTTATTAATGGAACGTATCGTAGACATAGAAAAGTTTGACAACGAGTACATAGAAGAGATATCTTTACGCCCCTCTTCTTGGGACGAATACATTGGTCAAGGTCAAATAAAAAAGAATCTGAAAGTATTTATAGAAGCCAGTAAAAGAAGAGAAGAAGCTCTTGACCACATACTCTTTTTTGGACCTCCTGGTTTAGGAAAGACTACCATTGCCAATCTTATATCTTCAGAGATGGGAGCAAACATCAAAACTACAGCAGCACCTATGATAGAAAAGTCAGGTGATTTAGCAGCCGTGTTGACCAACATAGAAGAGGGAGACATACTATTTATAGATGAAATTCACCGAATGTCTCCTGCTATAGAAGAGATACTCTACTCTGCAATGGAAGACTTTAGGCTCGATATTATCATCGGTTCTGGTCCTGCTGCACAAACGGTTAAAATAGACCTTCCACGATTTACTTTAATTGGGGCAACAACCAGAGCTGGTATGCTCTCTCACCCTTTACGTGAACGGTTTGGAATGCATTTTCGTATGCAGTTCTATTCAGCAGAAGAGTTAGGGGAGATAGTTCGTTTGGCTTCTATTAAACTGGATAAAGTTACACATGATGACGCTGCACATGAGATAGCAAAACGAAGCAGAGGAACACCCCGATTGGCTCTTAGACTACTTAGAAGAGTTCGTGACTTTGCAGAAGTGGCAAATGAATTAAAAATCAACTTAACAACCACAAAATATGGACTGGACCAACTGGGTGTCAATGAGATAGGTTTTGATGAAGAGGATATACGTCTTTTAGAGTTACTTATCTCTGCAAAAGGAAGACCCATGGGGTTAAGTACTATTGCAGCTGCACTCAGTGAAGATGAAGGAACCATAGAAGATGTTCTTGAACCCTATCTCCTTGCCAATGGATACATAGAACGAACAGCTAGAGGACGTGTAGCTACAGAGAAATCTTATAGTTATTTTAGACTAAGTCCAACAGAATAAAGAAGAGAAAAATTAATGACCAAAATTAAAATTCAAAAAAATGAGATACCCAATGCAATATGGTAAAAAAACGGATGCCATTATTGCTATACTTTTTGCTTTAGCTCTTTTAGGTGCTTATAGTATTTACCAACCATTTATACTCTCTATGGTTGTGGCACTACTACTCACCATGGCAACAGCCAATATGCACAAAAACATATCGGAACGTATTGATTCAAGTCATTTGTCTGCTCTCATACTGACCTTTCTACTTTTTGTTATACTTTTTGTACCTATTATTTATATTGCAACCATTGGGGTTCAATACAGTTCCCAAATAGATGGTAAAATGATTACAATCATTACCACCAAACTCTCTACCTTGGTTAAAGATATTCCTCATATGAGTGAATGGATAAATGAAAACCTTGCTAATGACAAGATTTTAGAACTTATTAAAACTTCTACAAGTACCATCACAAAAGCAGGAAGTCAAGGGTTTGGTTTTATTAAAAATGTCTTTTTTGTTATTGTTTTTTACTATGTCTTAAACCTCTATGGTGAAAAACTTTTTACTTTAATGAGAGAGCTTCTTCCCATGAAAGATGAAGAGGGAGGAGAGGTAGTAACAGAGATTTCATCTACCATGGAGATAGTCTTCTACTCCATTATAGTTACCGCTATTTTTGAAGGAATACTTTTTGGAGTGATGATTTCATTTTTAGGCTTTAATGGTCTGCTCTTTGGAATGATTTATGGATTTGCTTCTCTTGTACCTATTATTGGAGGAGCTATTGTTTGGGTACCTGTATCTCTTTTTGCATGGAGTGCTACAAGTTCAAATATTGCTCTATTTATTGCACTATACTCGGTGATAGTTATCTCTATAATTGCTGATACATTTATAAAACCAATGATTATAAAGTATATTAAAAATGACCTATTAAACAGTTCTGTTAAAATTAATGAGCTACTTATATTTTTCTCTATTTTAGCAGGTATGAGTTCTTATGGTTTTTGGGGTATGATATTAGGACCTGCAATTACATCGTTTTTAATTGCTATTTCTAGGATTTATATTAAACTTTATGGGAAAGATACTCTTTAGGAGCGTGGACTTTAGTCCACGAATTTACGGGACTAAAGTCCCTACTCCTAATTAAA
>JALUMR010000201.1 GCA_027055805.1 Campylobacteraceae bacterium | reverse complement strand
AGTGTGAACTTGAAAAAGCATTAAGAGATGTCCGTGAAGATATAGCAAATGGACGTTCAAGAGTTTTAAGTGCTGAGGAACATTTTAAAGAGTTAGACAATGCCTTACGAGATTGAATATACCCAAACCTATGAAAAGAAGCTCTTTAAATTTCTTAAAAAGCATAAAGATATTGTGCCAAGGTATAAAAAAACGATACTACTAATGGAAGCTGACCCTTTTCACCCCTCTTTACGATTACACCCATTACAAGGTAAATTAAAAGGCTTACACTCTGTTTCTATTGATATGCAATACCGAATTAGTATTGAGTTTTATATTGAAGATAGTAAAATTATTCCTGTTAATATTGGTACGCATGATGAGGTTTATTAGAGCATACGAGACCTTAAATAGATAACTAAAACAACATTAATTTATCCTAAAGTTAACAGTTATAGAGATATTATTGTTTGGATTTTCCATCATTCCTAATAGCTACATTGAAAACATGAAGTCTCTCAAAAACCTAGTGCTAAAAACTATCTCGACTTTGAAATAAGTAAGGAATTTATCTCTATTGAAGTTGAAAAAAGATTAACTAAAACATAAGTCTTAGCTATAATTTAGAAGCTTAATAAGTCAGATTTTAGGGTAGGGTAATTAACAATTACCTAAACCTCTTAAACACCCGTTCAAAATCCAAACTAACATTACATGTAGTCTCTTTAAAATTATAACTCTCTTGTAAAAAGTCACCCTCTTTATCATATTTTGAGTCTTTAAGCTTGTAGACCTTGGCTCTTAGGTCATTGGGGTAGACCAAGATATAGTAGTTAACTTTCTCTTTTTCATAAATTTCAAATTTATACTTTTCATCTCTTTTGGCTGTAGATTTTGAAATGATTTCAACAATAATTTCTGGTGCTTTGGTAAGATAACTCTCATTGGTCTCACCACAAGTAAGAACAATATCAGGTTTTAAAATGGTGTCATCACTTACTTTGTAGTCTATCTCACCTAAAACTTCACATTGAGTACACTCTTCTAGTTGTTCTCTTAGATTATAGATTATTTCACTTGCTAAACTTTGATGTTTCCTCATAGGAGCAGGTGCCATAGAGAGAGGAATACCATCAATGAGTTCCCACTCTCCTTCCCACTCTTTGTAGTCATCGTAAGTATAGTATTCAATGGCTTGTGCTAATGGTGGCATGAGTTTTTCCTTTGGTCTTGTATGGGTATATTATAGCAGAGTTTGATTAAGCTGACTTCTAGGGGTCATGTTAACTTAGCACGAGACAAGGTAAATAGATAACTAAGAAAATCCATAAAGAACAGAATACTTTCCTCATGACGACATTTAACATCGTCACGAAAATGTAAGTTGTTTACCAGCGAGAAACAAGTGCCACGTTTACTTTTGCAAATTTAGGAATATCTTCTCCATCGTAACTACCTGATTTACTTGCCATTTGAGCAGCAACATCTAAGCTTAAGGCTTGAACCCCAATTCCAAAACCAGCAGAGTAGATAAGACCTTCATTACTGTTGGCTAGGTTTTGCATGAGACCTGCACGAAGTGAGACCCATGATGCAGGTTTGTAGTTGACACCCATACCCAGTTGTTGGCTATCGTATTTTGGAATAAATGTTTCATTACTTGTTAAGTCTAAGTCCATTGCTAGTTCTACTTTTTCACTGTAGTCATAGAGTAGACCTGTACGTAGTTGCATGTCTGCCTTAAGTGAACCTCCATCTATGGTGTCAAATTTAGGAGAGTTGATGTTTCTTGCCACCAAACCAACTGATAGATTTTTAACTTTTGAAGGTTTAAAGAGCAATCCTAAGTCAAGACCTACATTAGAACTATCTTTTTTATAATCGTCAAGATTTTCATCTGCATTGTCTTCTGAGTCTATATCTGTACGTTTAATAAAAGTAGAACCTCTCATAAATTTTAAGCTTCCTCCTACCGACAGTTCTCCTTGCTTTAAGCCAAATGCTTTAGCATAAGATACAGGAACTTCAAGTAGAGCTAACCCTTTTACATCTACATGGGTAGTACCATTCTTACTTATAGCAGACTCCAATGAACCCTCTTCATAGGCAGCTTGGCTTATCTCGCTGTATTGGTCTGTATCTGGGTTGTAGTTGTAGTATTTTCCATCATTACCTTTTACACTAAGGTCTAAACGGTCATGGTCTACAACAGCTGTAGCAGAAACATCACCTGTACCATAAACACCAATAGCATAGTCATTAACTTGTGTAGAGAGGTAGGCTGTAGGCATAATATCTACACCATTGTTGGTTCCGATACCTTTTAAAATCTTCTTTGCCTCTTTAAGGTTGTCTCTGTCTTCTTGTGTGTTTTTTCCTCCAATATTATTGGCTACACGGTCTAAAGTATCGGTTAATTTAAGGTTTTTAAGCGTATCTAGTTGTTCTCCAATGTTGTCTTCTCGAACAGCAGCACCGACACCTAAAGCAACTTCAACTTTACTTTTACTTTGAGTTAAAAGAGCAGGGTTAAAGTAACCAGCCATAGAGCCTTTGGCTGATGCAACACCAACACCCCCCATAGAAGTACTATAATGACCTATAGATTGAAACTCTCCTGCAGAGAGAGAAGAGAGGGTTAATGCCGTAATGATTGATATGGTTTTTTTCATGAGTAGAATACCTTTATTAAAATAATTTTAAATATTATATCTAATCTAAAATATTATGTTTATTAATAAAATAAGAGTAAAATTAGATGAAGAAAAGTTATACGCACTAAATATCTTCAAAATATAGGGGTATGCAAAAAGTCTATCTAACTAAACCAACATTAATTTATCCTAAAATTAACAGTTACAGAGATATTATACATAGGAAATTCATTTCTAATATTGCTAGGTATCACAATAGGAAAGCTTTGTATAACTGCTTTTCTTACAGACTTTTGTAAAATAGACTTTCCATTTAAAAAACGTATGTTAGAAACATCTCCATTGGCTCCGATGTCAAACATAACTCCTACTGAACCCTCTATATGTCTTCTTAATGCTATTTGGGGGTACTTTTTATTGGCCTTTATTTGGCTTCTGACATTTCTTAAAAAAGCTCTCTTTTCTGCACTCTTGTCAACTTTTGGTCTTGGAGCAGGTTTAGGAGGGATTGGTTCTTCTATGATTTGAGGTTCAACATTTTTTACTACCTCTGTAGGTTCAAAATACTCCTCTTGTGTAAACTCTTCTATAATAGGCTCTCTTTTTTTAACTATCTTTTTAGGTTTTGGCTTAGATTTTGGTTTGGGTTTAGCTCTTACTTTTTTAACAATTTTTTTAGGTTTTGGCTTTGGTTTATGCTTTTTAACAATTTTTTTTATAACCTTTTTAGGTTTAGGTTTAGGCTTTATAACCTTTTTTGGAGGGATAACTACGGGTGGCTTAGGCACAACTATGGGTTTTGGTTTCGGTGTTATGAGGGCAATCTTTATAACTTTAGGGGGTGACTCTTTTTTTAATTTTTTTTGGGTATCTAAAAAAGTCAACAAAAAGTAGCATAAAGCTCCATAGAGCAGTGAGCTGATGATAAAAGAGGAGCCATAACGAAAATTAGTCATTTTTTGTAACAATTCCTAAATTTTCATATTCGTTCTTTTTTAAAATATCTAAAATAAAAACAAAGTTGTTAAATTGGGCTTCTTTATCACTATAGAGATGTATAGGCGTCTCTTTGTTATGTTCTAGTAATTTTTTCTCTACATCTTCATGCTCTATTTTCTCTTTATCAAAAAAGATTTCACCATTTTTCTTAATAGATATACGTAGCTCTTTTTTAGGCTTCTCTTCTACCTTGGAACTTGATGTTGGTAGGTCTAGTTTTATTAACCCTGTTTGAATAAATGAGGCAGTGGTTAAAACTATGACTAAGAGTACCAACATAATGTCAATAAAAGGAACCACATTAATGGTGTCAAACTTTGCTGAACGTCGCATTATTTTTCCTTTTGGTTAATAATCCACTTGTTTAAAATAACTTCTACTTTTCTGTTGAGATGGTTATAGAAAAATATAGCAGGAATAGCAACAACTAAACCCATAGCTGTAGCTTTGAGGGCAAGGGCTAGTGAAGTCATAATATGCTTTACATCCATGTCTGCTGTCTGTCCCATGGTATAGAAAGTAATGATGATTCCAAGAACTGTACCAAGAAGACCTATATAGGGTGCATTGGCTCCAAAACTAGAGATAATGGTTAGGTTGTTGGTTACTTTCATCTCTAACTCTTCTTGCGTTTTATACTCTTCAACTCTTATTCCTCTATAAAAGAGAAGACGTTCTATCCAAAAAAATAGGGTTAAAAAACTCATTAGTGCGAGTAGTCCTAATACTCCATAATCAACGATGTCGCTTAATAGTTCTATGTTCATGTATGTCCTTTATTTAAGAGACATATTATAATGTAAATATATGAGAAGAAAATGAGTTTTTAGAAATTTGTAGAGGGGACTTGTAGGGGTAGAGCGATGTCTCTACCCATTTTTGCAAAATATTAAACTTCTTGCAAAACTAGGAACCGATGGCTTTAGCCTCGTCTTGTTCGGGACTAAAGTCTCCGATTCCAAAGAGTTTTGCAAAATATCTATTATTTAAACAGGTCAGCCAATGCATCTGTATTGGTTGTTTTTTCAATCTCTACATGAGCGTTTGAGCTGTCACTTGAACGTTCTGTAATACCTTCAATCTCGTTAAGTTCTAGCGTATACCCTGTTAGCATTGATGCTAAACGAATATTGATACCACTTTTACCAATGGCTTTTGCTTTTTGGTCAGAGGTAATATTGATACTTGCTTTTTTATCTGTAGTTGATGTTATTCTTACACTTTGAACAATAGCAGGAGCTAAGGCTCTAGTAATAAACACTTCAGGAATTGGTGAATACTCAACACAGTCAATGTTTTCTCCTGAAAGTTCTGAACTTACAGCATTGATTCTTACTCCCTTTACACCAACAGCTGCACCAATAGGGTCTATGTTTGGAAAGTCTGTTTTGAGTGCAAGTTTGGCTCTTTGTCCTGGAATTCTTGATGCTGCCATAATAAGTACAGACTCATCTCCAATTTCAGGAACCTCTTTTTGCATGAGCTTCTCTAAAAACTTAGGAGATGTTCTTGTAAGTTCTAAAAACATTCCCATTTCTGGGTCAATGGTTACATAACGTAGAAGAGCTTTTACCGTGTCTCCTCTTTTAAACTTTTCACCTTTAATACGGTTACGTTGACTTAATATACCTTTTAGTTCACCAATCTCAATAAAAGTATTTTCATCATCATCTACACGGTTTACGGTTCCAATCATTACAGAGCCAACTTTTTCTCTATATTTTTCAAAAAGGTCTTGTTCTACTTGTCTTTGAATATGGTATTGTAGCTCTTTAAATAAATTATACGATGCAGTACGACCATGGTCTTCAAGAATAAATGCAGAACGTAGTTCATCACCCAATTCAATGTCTGAACCATACTCTTCTTGTGCTTCTTTTAAAGTAATAACAGCATCTGGCTCTGTTTCAAGTTTTTCATCATTATCTTTTACAACAGTAATTACTTGCTCTACACTGTAATCTTTTACATCTATATCTACAGTAGCTTCAAAGTGAGATGTATAGGTAGTACATCTTTTCGCAGTTTTAATTAATGCCTCTTTAAATGCATCAACAGCTGATTCTATAGTAATGTTTTTTTCATGAGCCATAGCTTCTATAATATCTACAATTTTTTCCATATTTATTTCCTTTATTTTATAAAACATGTCAAAATACATGTTTTGTGAAATCTTCAAAAAGTGAACTTAACAATTACGTTACTATTTTAGTGGATTTGCCAGTTGTCTGAAGAGTTATATTATATCTAAACCTACCTTTAAGGAAAATAGGTATAATTATTATAATAAAAAATAACATGTTTTAAATCGAGAGTATAGTGGTTATTTTAAAAATATTTATAAGGAATGGGTAATGAAATTAGCGAGAGCATCAATTACATCAAAACCAAAAGTGATAGAGATAGAGAAGATTGAAGAAGAATTAGAGAAGAAATCTATTTTTTATTTTGATAAAGACAACTCACATAAAGAGCTAAAAGAGTTAATTGAATATTTTGAATCAAAAGAGTATTCAGTATATATGAGAGAAGTGAAATTTGGTCTAAATGATGATGAGTATATTTATGAGGTTCATATTGTAAAGTAAGGTTATAATGAAAAAGCTATATATAGAAACACTAGGGTGTGCGATGAATGTTCGCGATAGTGAGCATATGATTGCAGAGTTAAATAAAAAAGAACCTTATGCGTTAACAGAAGAGTTGGATGATGCTGACTTAATTATTATAAATACATGTAGTGTAAGAGAAAAACCTGTCTCTCGACTTTTTTCAGAGATAGGTATCTTTAATAAACATAAAAAGAAATCTGCAAAAATAGGTGTGGCTGGATGTACAGCATCACATTTAGGTAAAGAGATTATCAAAAGAGCTCCTTCGGTTGATTTTGTTTTAGGAGCTAGAAACATCTCTAAAATCAATGAAGTCGTTGCCAAGAAACATGCTGTTGAGATAGACATTAACTATGATGACAGCACTTATGCTTTTGGTGAGTATCGAACCAATACCTTTAAAGCCATGGTAAATATTTCCATGGGTTGTGATAAGTCATGTACTTTTTGTATTGTCCCTGCCACACGTGGTGAGGAGGTATCTATTCCTTCTAATTTAATAGTTAGTGAGATTCAGAAGTCTGTTGATTCTGGAGCTAAGGAAGTGATGCTTTTAGGGCAAAATGTTAATAACTATGGTAAATACTTTACTTCAGAGCAAGATAAGTGTAACTTTACTGAATTACTTCAAAAAATCTCTAAAATAGAAGGCTTAGAACGTATTCGTTTTACCTCTCCACACCCTTTACATATGGATGATGAGTTTTTAGAAGAGTTTGCAAAAAATCCGAAACTTTGTAAACAGATTCATGTACCATTACAGAGTGGTTCGACATCTCTACTTAAAGAGATGAAAAGAGGCTATTCAAAAGAGTGGTTCTTAAATCGTTGTGCAAAGATAAGAGAACTCTGTCCAGAAGCCAGTATCTCTACCGATATTATTGTAGGGTTCCCAGGTGAAAGCGATGAAGATTTTGAAGATACGATGGATGTTTTAGAGCAGGTTCGTTTTGAGCAACTCTTTTCATTTAAGTATTCACCACGACCTCATACCAAAGCAGCAGAATTTGATAATCAGGTTGAAAAAGAGGTTGCTTCTGCACGTTTAACACGACTACAAGCAAGACATACAGAAATACTCGATGAGATAATGGATGCTCAAATGGACAAGGAACATATGGTCTACCTTGATGAACTCAAAGCAGAAGGTCGAATTTCAGGTCGAAGTGATGATGGTAAACTTTTCTTTGTTCAAGGAAGTGAAGAGTTACTCGGAAAGATAGTAAAGGTAAAAGTAAATAAAACTGCAAGAGGGGCATTAGAGGGAACAGTTTGTGCTTAAACTTTGGTCACGTAAAATAGGAGTTATTGTAATTCCTCCTATTATATTTGTGCTCATGAAACTCTTATGGTTTACCTATCGTAAGAGATACCACTTTATAGATGCTCCCATAGAGGGACAATGTATGGCTGTTACTTGGCATGCTGAACTCTTAATATCACCTCAAGTCTATAAAAAACTTCGTAAATATCAAAATACATCTGCGATTATTGCTCAGCACTATGATGGAGAGTTAATCGCTAGAACATTCTCTTTTCTCAATATTGTACCTCTACGTGGCTCATCGAGAAGAGGAGCAAAATCGGTTTTAATCGCTGCTATAAAAGCCTTAAAAGAGGGGAGTTCTATTATGATTACTCCAGATGGACCTAAGGGACCTCGTTATAGTATGAGTGATGGAGCTGTCTCTTTAGCTTTGCGTTCCAACCTTCCTTTAATGGTTGTCAATTATAAACCAAGCTCATACTGGATGTTAAGCAGTTGGGATAAATTTATTATTCCTAAACCTTTTTCTACTTTAGAAATTTATCATCAAATCATTGATATCTCTGGTATAGAAAAAGATAAGGCAAAAAAATATTTAAAAGAGAAGATGTTGCTCTACGCACTCACATAAAAGTAAATTTTAAGATTAATATACTAAACTTGCAATAGATTTAAATATAATTTTTAATTAATAAGTGTAAAAAATATAAAAAAATAATTTATAACATAAGCTGTTAAAAATAAAAGGTTTGATATAATTCATCATGATTAGTTTAAATGAACAAATTAATAATTTTTTATTTTATCTAAAAGAAGTTAGAGCATATGCTCATAACTCAATAGTGACTTATGAGAATGTTTTAGAAGAGATGTACTCTGTAAGCCACTATTATGAAGAGGATAAGAGAGTTGTTTTGGATATTACACCACTACGACTAAAAATTGTTAATAATTCAAAAAAAACAATCGCTAAAAAGTTGAGTTCCATACGCTCTTTTGTAAAATATATGCAAGAGCAGCAAGAGGTTAATATAGAGCTTATAGGTAATTCTGTAATCAAAGTACCAAAAACTTTACCTAAGCCAATTGATGAAAATATCATAGATGAAGTTCTACAGACCTGTAACCATAAAGAGAGATTAATTATAACTTTACTTTATGGTTTAGGGTTAAGAATTTCAGAATTGTCAGCTTTAGAGTTGTCCAATATTTCAAAGCAATGGATTAGAGTTAGAGGGAAAGGTAATAAAGAGCGACAAATTCCTCTTTTGGAGCAGATATATAGAGAAATTGGGTATTATATTGAATATGAACAACCTAAAAAATTTTTATTTGAAAAAAATGATGAAGAGATGAATAGTCATCAGATTCGCTATATATTTTCTAAAATCTTTAAAAGAAGTGGTATCAAAGCTACTCCACATCAACTGCGTCACTCGTTTGCGACACATCTTCTTCATCATGGAGCAAGAATATCAGATGTATCTGAGTTGATGGGACATAGTAGTATGGTCTCAACACAAATTTATACACAGTTAGAAAGTAGTAAAAAATTAAATGAATATGCAAAAGCACACCCACTATGTGCTAATAGTAATAATATAGGAGAATAATTATGGGTAATCAACAGTATGTGACCATTACACACTACAAAGAGAGAGAGTTTTACTTTTTAAATCATGCAGTTCAAACTCATGATGGTTTTATTGGTAAAGAGTTGGAGCAGTTTCATGAGAGTGAAAAAGATAAGTTTATTGAACGTATTCGTGAGCTTCAAGCACAATATCCTGAGTCTCAAATTATCTCTCTCTCTTTAGCTTTAAATCAAAAAGTTGTACATGAAGTTGATAACAATAAGGCTTTAGGAAAGATTTTTGCAAATAATTATGTGGTGCAAGATAAAATTGATATAGGAAATATTCCTACCACGCTTTACTTCTCACCTTTCGCTATTCTTTATGAAGAGTATAAAAATAAACTAGATGATAAGTTGACGCTACTGATTGGACTGTTTGACCGTAAACTTTATCTTATGTTTGCTACAAAAGAGAAAATTCATGAGAGTTGGATTATAGGGACAAGAGGATTAACAGAAAAGCAAGTGGCTGATAGGGTCTATAAAAGTATGAAAGCCTATTATAAAATCTCTTTTAAGTTTGCAGATCATATTGAGATGTTGGTAACCGATGAATCACCAAAGTTACTTAAGGTTTTAAGGGAAGAGTTGTCTTTAAACATTTTGTTAAAACAAAATACCATTCATAGACTTTTACATTACATGGGTGGAGAACCTAAACGAACTTCTAGTAGTTTTATTAAATCATCTTTATCTAAAATGGGAGATGACCCTATAATGGAAAATGCAAATGATGCTTTTTTCAAAAGTGCATCTACTACTCCCGATAATTTAGGTGACCTTAAATTAAATGCCAATGAAATGGAAGGTGACCCTAGTTCTCCTCAGATAAAATCTATGCTTGGTGGTAGGAGTTCAGGAAATTTATTTCAAAATTTATTGGCTTTAATTCCTCTTGTTTTTGTACTTGGAATGGGTGCTTTTTTCTCAATGAAAAGCTCAAATATAGAACAAAAGTCTCTACTTCTGAAGTCACAGGCATTGGCACAAACAGATAATGCTTTGTTGGCTATGACAACAGGAGATATCTTTTCAGCCATGGGTAAAAATGCAGAATTGAAAGAGGCTACTATTTCAAATTCAAAAGTAAAAGTAAAGGGTGTGGTTTGGGGAATTGAACCCCTTCGCAACAGTCTAAATGAAATTTATAGTGATGGTGATTTTTCTATTAAGCCATTAGAGAACTTTATGACAGAGTTTTCATTTAAATCAAAAATATAAGAGGAGTAAATATGTTAGCAGGACTTAAACAGTTATCATTAATTAGTAAAATACTATTTATTATATCATTAATTATATTGTTTGTATGGGTTATTCCTACAATGGTTAATTATTTTAAAGATATACAAAAACAAGAACAACAAATTAATGCGTTACAGAAAAATGCTTCAAAATATGGTATTTCTGGGAATGCAAAAAAATTCAATAAAGAGAGTTTTGTGCAAGATGCATTAAAACATGTTTCAAAAGCATCGGTTGACTCTTTAGATAATAAATCTTATGTAGTAAAACTTGAAGTAGAAAAAGATAAGATTAATCACTTTAACAAATTTTTAGAGACATTATCGTTACGCTACTTGGTTAAAGTTATAACGCCTATAACATTTAAAGAGAAAGAGAAGTTTATAGAGATAAAAATGACTATCCAAGAGCTTTAGGCTCAAGGTTTTCACTGTAGACGTATGCTCGAATTTTAGAAGGTATTTTTAACGTTCGGCACTCTTCTTTAAATATTTTCGGCATCACAGTTTTTTTATAGGGAGCAAGATAGATTTTGTTTTCTGTAATTTCTACTGCCCAAACCCCTCCAAAAACAATACTCTTTGTAGTCTTTAACGCTTCCCGTTGAGATGCAGAGAGCAAATATCCCAATTTTTTTAGATATTTATCGACAATGCGAATTTGACTAGAAGTGCTTTTATAACTTAGGATATAAAGCTCTTTATAGTGAAATAGCTCTTTATATTCACCCTCTAAGATTTTCTTATCTTCTCTCAAATAATCAAAGCTTCGTTTTATTCCCTCTTTATAGTCCATTAACAGGTTATTTGAAAATTCTTTTCTAAAACGATTACGTTCATACTTTTCATCAAGATTACTTTTATCTATAAAATAAGGGTAGTGATCTTTATCTAAATAGTTCAAAAGCTCATCTTTTGAATGATGCAGAAGAGGACGAATAACACGATACTCTTTACGCTTTGATATATATTCTAAGCCTAAAAGTTCAGATGTTCCTGCACCTTTTGTTAGACGCATTAAAAACCATTCTAATTGGTCATTAAGCTGGTGGGCTGTTAGTAGATTATCATAATTGTTTTTTAACATCAGCTTATCAAAAAAATCATAACGAAAATCTCGTGCATTTTTTTCAAAATGGTTTTGAAAAGAGGGTGCTTTTTTTGTATAGATTTTTAAATTGTATTTTTTTGCTAACTCTATGGCGTGAGCTTCTTCTTGCTCTGCTTCTTCTCTAAGTCCATAGTTGACTAAGGCAATGTCAAATTTAATATCTTCTTGAATCAGTAGAAAGAAAAGGGCAGAGGAGTCAACACCTGCTGAAAAGGCTAGGAGGTTTTTATGGTTTTTTAGTGATGTTGTGCTATTTGTATCTAAATAAATCATAATGCTCTCCAAATCTCAGTTTATATTTAATGGCTGTTTTAGGCATCCTACTTTTACATATTGAGTGTTTAGGGGCATGGACTTTAGTCCATGAAATAGCGTAAAAGTCACTGCCCCTAAATGCTCTTAATAAGTGTTGCTAACAATCTGTCACCAGCCAAGTCAGTAACTTTCGCTTCATATAAAGCACCAAACAAAACCTCTAAATCTGATGTATCATTTATGAGAATATCCCCATCTATATCTTTTGCCCAAAGCGTAGGACGAGCAGATAATATGTACTCATGTTCATCACTCTCTCCCTCTAAGACAACTTGAATGGTTTTTCCCAACATCTTTTCTAGGGATGCTTTTGTTGTAATCTTTGCAATCTCTTCAAGTATCTCTATACGTTCCTCTATAATCTCTTCGGGAACAGGTTTCATGGTAAAAGCAGGGGTTGTTTCTTCATTTGAGTAGAAGAAAACATTGAAACGGTCAAATTTAAATTCAGACATAAAATCGCAAACTCTTTTGAATGCTTCATCACTCTCTCCAGGGTGACCAGCAATAATAGAGGTACGAATAAAAGCATCTTTTTTAGACTTCATATGTTCTAAAAGCTCTATGGTCTTTTTCTCTCCAAAGCCACGACGCATCATTTTTAAAACAGCATCATCTATCTGTTGAATTGGCATGTCATAATAGGTCTCAAAAGTTTTAGAATCAGCAATGGTATCTATAAGTTTAAAAGTAGTAGTACTAGGATAAAGGTATAAAATACGAGCAACTTTTACTCCCTCTATGCTTTCAACCGTTTTAATTAAATCTATTAGTCCATCTTTAAGAGCAATGTCCCTTCCAAAACTAGAGGAGTCTTGAGAGATAAATGAGAACTCATAAAAGCCTTTATTGACTAATGCTTTAAGCTCTTTTTCTATAGAGAGAAGGGTACGAGAATGGAGTTTACCTTTAAAGCTAGGAATGGCACAAAAAGAACAAGTTTGGTTACACCCTTCAGCTATTTTAATATATGCATGAGTATTGGAGCCTGTAATAACACGCTCAGAGTCCTCATTGGCGAGGTAGACTTCTGGTGAAAAGACACCTCTTTTTTCAGCAATCATCTTATCTATTTTCTCATAATCACCCACACCTGTAAAGATGTCAACTTCAGGTAAATCTCGTTGTAACTCTTCTTGATAACGTTCGGTAAGACAACCTGAGACAACCAAAAGAGCATTCTCTTTACGCTCTTCATGCAGGTTTAAAATGGTGTTGATACTCTCCTCTTTTGCAGCATCAATAAATCCACAGGTATTGACGATAATTACATCAGCAGTAGTGGCATCGTCAGAGATTTCATACTCTTTAAGGCGACCCAACATTACTTCTGAATCAACGAGATTTTTGGTACAACCGAGGCTTACGAGGTGTAGTTTTTTATTAGACAAATTTGTTTTCCATTTTAACCCCCCAACATTGGTTGAGGTGTTATGTTTTTTTGTATTGTATCTAATAGCTTGTTAAAGTGTTTTTTAATAGAGCTAAAATTTTTTAAGGACGCAGAACTTGAACAACAAATGCTTTGTAAGTTAGGGAAGATTTTACAGCCGACAGTTTACTTTTAGCTTGGTTGTATGAGGTATATGCACCTACAAGAGCATAGTGGTTGCCATTCTTATCCAATATAATATAGTTGAACCCAGAGCTATTTAGGTGTTTCATAAATGAACTATTTGGTTTATGATTTCCAAAATAACCTACTTGAAGGTAGTATCCTGGTGTAGCAGAGTTTGAAAATATTTTTTTTATTTTTATATTTCCTGAACTTTTTTGACTACCAACATAACCAATTGAACCTTTATCTATAATTCCTGATGGTGCAACAGTCTCTTTTTCTGTTGTATTTTTTACTCCAGTTTCACAACCTGTAAATAAGGCAATAGCAGTACATAGTAGTGTTACTTTTAAACAATAAGTGTTTTTTTTCATATTTTTCTCCCTTTATCTGTTATAATATCTTATCTTAGGTTAACTTTGTTATACCTCAATGATTGTAGAAAGATTGTGAAAAAAAATAAAAAGGGAAAAAATGAGAAAATTTTTAACAACAGTATTGATTAGTAGTGTAACTCTTTTGGCATTAAATACGGGAGAAGTTCCTCCCAAAGTTGTCATCTCAGAAAAAAATGGTGGCTATCTTGATGGCACAGAGTGGAACTCTTCTATGTTAAAGGATAAACTTTATGTACTTTTTTATGTTGACCCAGATGAAAAAGATACAAATAATAAATTTTCAGAAGCGTTAAAAGCAAAGCATTATGATTTAAATTATTTTGGGACGGTTGCAATTGTTAATCTTGCTGCTACATGGCTTCCCAATGTCATGATAGAATCAAACTTAAAAGATAAACAGAAAAAATATTCTAATACAATTTATGTAAAAGATAAATCAAAAGTTTTAGTAAAAGAGTGGAAACTTCAAGATGATAGTTCAGATGTCTTAATTTTTAATAAAAATGGAGAGTTGATTTATTCTTATTCAGGAAAACTTAACTCTTCTGAAATTACCAAAGTATTGAGTATTATAGATAGAAATTTAATTTAGTTAAAATCTATTCTTTACTACTTATACTGTAGTATTCGGAAAAAATTATTGGTAAAATCTTTAATTGTATAGGATGAAAACTCATGCAAAAAGCAGAACTTTTAGCCCCAGCAGGTAACTTAGAAAAATTAAAAATTGCATTGGCATATGGTGCTGATGCTGTTTATGGGAGTACCAGTACTTTCTCCCTGCGTATTCGTTCAGGAAAAGATTTTGATATGGACTCTTACGCCGAGGGAATTGCTTATGCTCATAAACGAGGGAAAAAAGTTTACTCTACCGTGAACTCTTTTCCTTTTAATTCTCAACTTAAACTTTATGAAAATCATATTGCAAAAGTAGCAGAACTTCAACCTGATGCACTCATTGTCTCTAGCCCAGGGGTTGTGGCAATGGCACGTAAGATTGCTCCTCAAATTCCTATACACCTCTCGACCCAAGCCAATGTTATGAATGTTTTAGATGCACAGGTCTATTATGATATGGGAGTTGAGCGTATTATTGTGGCACGTGAGATTTCTTTAAAAGATTGTGAAGCGATTAAAAGTGTTATTCCCGATTTGGAGCTTGAAATTTTTGTTCATGGTTCGATGTGTTTCGCGTATTCAGGACGCTGTTTGGTCTCAGCCCTTCAAACAGGACGTGTACCAAACCGTGGAAGTTGTGCGAATGATTGCCGTTTTCCCTATGAGATTTATGCTCATAATCCTGAAAGTAATACTACTTTTAGACTGGATGAAGAAGAGGGAATTGGAACTTACATTATGAATGCTAAAGATATGAACATGGCTTCACATGTAGATGAACTTTTAAAATCAGGTGTCATTGACTCTCTTAAAATAGAAGGACGAACAAAGTCGCCTTATTATGCAGGTGTTGTAACCAAAGCGTATAGACATGCTATAGATGACTTTTATGCGGGTGATTTTAATGAGGCACGTTACCAAAAAGAGTTAAATACCACACAAAACAGAGGCTTTTCTGATGCCTATTTAATAAGTAAACCATTTGAACGCAACAATACCCAATCACATACTTTTACCATTCAAGATGGAACACATCAAGTAGCTGCATTGGTCAGTGAAGATGGAACAACATGGCGATGCAAAGACAAAACTTGTGTTGGTGATAAGATTGAGATAGTCTTACCAGTAGGGGTAACGGTTGAAGAGATGGAGAATGAAGCGTGTAAAATAACACAAGAGCATGGAGCATTTTTCATTGAGTTTAAAAAGATAGTATCTACCACAGGCAAAGAGTTTGAATGTATTCACTCTGGTGATTTAAATGACATTGTTTTACCTATTAAACTTCCAGGTTATACCATCTTAAGAAGAGGAATTGCTGAGGCAAAAGCTAAAAAAGGTCTTCTTTTAGTATAATGGTTTTATGGAAACCATTGAAAAAATTATAGATTTTGTTATGAAAGCAGTTCGAGCCATTGCAGAGTTTTTCTCATGGATTTTTGGCTAATTTGAAGAGAAAAATAGCTATTATTCGCTCAATAAATGAATATGTTGGAGTATATAGATGAAATTTGTCTCAATAGTAATGGGTAGTAAGAGTGACTACACTATCATGTCAGAGTGTGCAGATACACTAAAAAAGTTCGGTGTACCCTATGAGCTTATCATCTCATCAGCACATAGAAGCCCAGAGAGAACAAAAACATACATAAAAGATGCCGAAGCAAAAGGGGCACAAGTCTTCATAGCAGCAGCAGGAATGGCAGCCCACCTAGCAGGTGCTTTAGCAGCAAGTACAACCAAACCTATCTTAGGTGTACCCATGGAATCAGGACCACTTAACGGTGAAGACGCACTTTTAAGTACGGTAATGATGCCAGCAGGAATGCCTGTAGGAACAGTAGCCATCGGTAAAGCAGGAGCTGTAAATGCTGCTTATTTAGCCATTCAGATTATGGCACTACAAGACGATGAGCTAAAAGTAAAACTTCAAGAAGACAGAATAAGCAAAGCGAAAAAAGTAGAGCTTGATTCAAGTACTGTTGAAGTGATTTTATAAAAAGAGTTTAAATGAACAAAAACACATTAACCTTTAGTGAAATACTACTAAAACTACAACAATACTGGGCAGAACAAGGGTGTAATATAGTACAGCCTTATGATATACCAGCAGGTGCAGGAACATTTCATCCTGCAACACTTTTACGAAGCTTAGACTCTAAGCCGTGGAGTACAGCTTATGTTGCACCATCAAGACGACCAACCGATGGACGATATGGAGAGAATCCAAACCGATTGGGAGCTTATTATCAGTTTCAAGCGTTGATTAAACCAAGTCCTGACAATATTCAAGAGCTTTACTTAAAATCTTTAGAGTATCTAGGATTAAACCTACAAGAGCATGACATTCGTTTTGTAGAAGACAACTGGGAGTCTCCAACACTTGGTGCATGGGGTCTAGGTTGGGAAGTTTGGCTTGATGGAATGGAAGTGACTCAATTTACTTACTTTCAACAAGTAGGTGGAATTGCTTGTGACCCTGTGGCTGTTGAGATTACTTATGGTACTGAACGTTTGGCTATGTATCTGCAAGGGGTTGAATCGGTCTTTGATATTGTTTGGAACCGACAAGGTGACAATGTTACTACCTACGCAGATGTACATAAAGAGAGTGAATATGAGTTTTCTAAGTACCATTTTGAAGTAGCTAATGTTGAGAAGCTTTTAAAAGATTTTGATGATGCTTCGGCTGAGTGTAAACTCTGTTTAGATAATGGTCTACCTCTTCCTGCTTATGACCAATGTATGGTTGCGAGTCATGCTTTTAATGTACTTGATGCTCGAAAAGCGATTTCACAAGCTCAACGTCAAAACTATATTTTGAAGGTTCGTGAGCTTTCTATTGGCTGTGCTAAATTGTATAAAGAGCAAGAAGAAGAGCGTAATAAGCGTGTTAACGCGTAGGGTGCGATTGCTATCGCACCGTCAAAACCAAATGTTTTATCAAAAATAATTCAAAATCTAAATCATAAATATCAATAACATGGTGCGATGGCAATCGCACCCTACGGAAGTCAAATGAAAATATCAGAAATATATCAGAAATTAGATACATTAAGCCCCTTTAATCTACAAGAAAAATGGGACAATTCAGGTCTGCTTGTAGGCGATATGGAACGAGAGTTTGAACACATCGCGTTAGGGCTAGACCTTGACAAAGAGAGTTTAGAACAAGCCAAAGAGAACACACTTTTTATTGTCCATCATCCACTTATTTTTTCAGGACTGAAAGAGCTTGACTTCTCTGTTTACCCTGCAAATTTATTGGAAATAATGGTCAAAAAGAACCTTTCATTCATCGCCATGCACACTAACTTTGACAAGACCCATTTAAATGCTTATGTTTTTGAAAAAGTATTGGGTTTCAAAAAAGAGTTTCAAGAAGATTTTATCTGTAAAACTACAGGTTCGTGGTCAAAAGATGAGTTACTAAAACTTTTAAAAGAGAAATTAGGCTTAGAAGTTTTAAAAGTTGTCTCTCCCAAACATCACATAACGTCTATAGCTTTAACCACAGGAGCAGGTGCTTCACTTATGGATGAAGTCGATGCAGATTGTTTTTTGACAGGTGACATTAAGTACCACGATGCCATGAAAGCGATGAGTCAAAACTTGATGATGGTTGATATTGGTCATTATGAAAGTGAACAGTTTTTTGTAGATGTACTAAAAAGTGAGTTGGAAAATTTAGGAGTTTTGGGTATAATCACGCAATCACAAAACCCGTTTGAAATAATATAGATTATTTTTTGCAAATTGGTACTGCATAAAGACGCTTTAAACCCCAAAGGATAGAGATTGA
>JALUMR010000200.1 GCA_027055805.1 Campylobacteraceae bacterium | reverse complement strand
AATCTAAATCTTAAAAAATTTTCTCAATTATCAGGTGTTAGTTATAACACTTGTACAAAGTGGGGTAAAGATGATAGACCTGTAAGCGATTGGGTAGAGTCATGGTTAACTCTTTATGTGGAGAACCAAAGATTAAAAGCTTTAGAAGATAAAGTTAAAAGTATGTGTGATGAGGTCAATAATAAATAACCTCTCTTCCTACTCCACTCACTAACCCCACTTATCAAATATAATATTAGTCCATCTTTCTTTTAGAGATTATTCTTTAAGAGTAAAGAGGGCTTAAAAAGCTACAACTAAGCAACACTATCAGCACCCCAAAAAGTAATCAATCTGTTTGGCTCTTGTAAAACTTTGCTTATTCATAACTACACTAAATTAATCTCAACACGTTTATTAAAAGCTTTAGCCAATTTATCAATAAAATCAATACCAATGTTAACCGTACCGTTTTCAATACGGCTTATAACTGCTTGTGTGGTGTTAAGCTTTTCTGCTAGTTGGGCTTGTGAAAGATTGTAAGTGTTTCTAATCTTGATAAGCTGTTTAATGACTGCGTATCTAAGCTCTAGTTTATCCCACTCTTTTTTGAACTCTTCATCTTGTAAATTTTCGTTTAAATGTTTTCTAAAATCACTCATTTTTTAGTACCTCTTTCATTCTTGTTTTAGCTAACTCAATTTCCTTTTTAGGGGTCTTTTGAGAAACCTTTAGCATAATAAACTCTTGACCTGTATAGGCAAAATAGATAATTCTATAAATCCCTTTTGGGTCTTTTATTCTTAACTCATACAATTTATCTTCTAATGGTTTCACATAGGGGGCTTTTAGATTGATATTAAACTCTTCTAACAACTCAAAGGCTCTAAATATTTTAAGTTGTAGTTTCACTTCTAAAGTATCAATCCACTTTTTAACTGGTTGTTCGCCCATTTCATCTGTGAAGTAATTTACTGACCATTTCATAAAGGTATTATATCTAATAAGATATAAATATGCAAGATAGCTTTAAAAGCCATTCTAAGCCCTTTTAACCAAGAACTCAAAGAAAAGGGTTAG
Source organism: Campylobacteraceae bacterium (assembly GCA_027055805.1). Lineage (GTDB taxonomy): Bacteria > Campylobacterota > Campylobacteria > Campylobacterales > Sulfurovaceae > UBA1140. The sequence continues at coordinate 17,191 of JALUMR010000200.1, read as the reverse complement.
AGCTTGATTTAGGGGCGTTACTTTGCTTTAAGTCACCCTAATAACTCTTTTTTTCGTAATCATTCAGCACCCCTCCAGCCCAAAGACTGCATAGGTTGAAAAGCATAACAATTTTGTAGTCCATCCAATATAGAAAGAGAGTTCTTTTTAAGTGTAGCAATAAAGCTCTTAATCCGACAGAAAAATTCAGCACCAATAAACGAAGCAAATGTACCCGATATTTTCTGCTTAACCTTAATCATACGAAGGTCTCGTTCAGCAAGATTATTAGTAAAAGGGACTTTAAAGTCATAGATAAAGCGTAAAGTCTCTTCTTGATAACGAATTAATCTATCAAGTAAGTTTTTACCCTTTTCCTGTTTTGGTCTACCTCTTTTATTCTTGCCTCTAATCTCTCTACCATCAAGATTATCTTTGCCGCTGCTTCTGGATTGTTTTTACAAAATTCTATTGCTTCTTGTTCTGTCATATTAGGCGTATTTTACCATATTTCTCTTTTTTTGGTTTTTGGGTACTGAATGGTTACGATTTATTTTATTAAAGAATGGTTATTTCATCTCCTATATATATATAGCCTGATTTAACTACCTTTGTGAATATTCCTCTATCATCTTTTAGAATTTTGGGTAATTTATTATCTACTTTAGTTAAACTTTTACAGAGTGTACAATTTTGAGTTATTTCTAAGATAACTTCTCCTATTTGTATCTGCTTTTCAACAGGTAGATGGTAAGGATTATAGTCCGTGAGTATGTTTTCACCTAATGCACCATATTCTATAGATATATTATGCTTTAGAGCTATATTGTAACTTTCATGGGAGCTAATAAGTACAGAACGATTGATATCTTTATTATAAAACTTATCGGTTAAAACACCTGCATTATCAAGATATAACTTCTCTTTTGTGATTCTGCTAGAGTTATCTGCTTGTGAAATAAATAATTTTATGACTTTACCGACTATTTGATTGCTTTTCATTTTAAAAGAGTCTTTTTATGAGTTAGAGTAATTTTTAGAAAGTTTCTAAATTAAAACAATTCATGCTTATGAACTCTATTAATTTAGTAGTTTGAACCAACTCCCAAAAGGGAGAAGGATTGGACTTATTTAAGTCCCTTTACTTTTTTAGCTTCTGTAACTTCTTTACCTGAAAGGTCTTTCCAGTACATTGTAAGTTCATCACCTTTTTTGATTCCTGCAGCAGGTGCTTCAAATTTAATAATTGGGTTTTTAGATAAAAATTGGCTTGTAGATGCTTCAAATACAATTCTATCTCCAATTTTACCTGTCATGTAAGTGATAAAGTTTGCATCAACACCTTTTTTCTTTGCTATGTTGTATGTAATCATATCATGCTTAGCTTGAATTTTACACTTAAGAGTGTCACCTTTAACTTTTGCTTTAATTTTCATGTTTGCCATGTTTATTCCTTTATGTTATCTTCGTAATAGTTCTAAAATTTGTGTTTTGTTGCAAAGGGATTAACCTTCACAACCACCAAGAGCAACTTCTAGTTTTTTATTTACTTTATAGAATTTACCATCGGTACCTTCTCCTACTAAAGTAATTGAACCAGATTTTGCCATTTTGATTTTAGTCATGTAATTAACTGTTTTAACATCTGCTGGAATAGTAAATGCAGCTACTGCAGCTTCAGGGTTAGCATCTTGGAAAAGTGCCAATGATTTAAGTTGAACTTCACTTGTCATTTTAACAGGAATAGCTCCACCGTTAGAAGCAATTTTTGGAACATTGATACTAAGACCTGACTCCTCTGGTTTAATATCACCATAAAGTGCTTTAATAGCCTCATCTACTTTTTTTGCTTTCCATGTATCTGGTTTATCTTTTCTAAAATCAAAAGCACTTACACTTGCTGGTACTAATGCTACTGCAGCTAGACCTAAACCTAAAAATTTTCTTCTTTCCATATTGGAATCCTTTCATTTGTGGTTAAATTGAAAACACGATTTTAAATAAAAATTGTGTTAAATTTGTTGTTTATTATCACTTTCAATACAATTTTAACTATGAATTAAAATTATACTTCGCTGTCAATCCACAAGAAGTATAGGTACTTATTGTGGATGGGTTGTGTAATTAAAAACTACTTAGCTTCTTCTATCATGTAGTCAATAATTTCCTTGATTTTATCATCAGCTAATGATGTTCCACCTTTTGGAGGCATACCATTTTTGCCATGAATTGCATTGGAATAAACAGTATCTTTACCTTGCTTAAGTACTTTTGCCCAAGCTTTTTTATTGCCTAACATTGGTGCACCCATTGCTTCCGTACCATGACATACAGCACAATGTTTTTCATAACCTGCTTTACCGGGATGTTCAGCTTTCGCACCTTTGGGTGCAGCAGGAAGAGATTTTTCATTACTTAAAGGTGGGGTAAAATCAGATATCGCCATTTTGATTTTTTGAACTTTTGCTTCGCCATCAAAACAATCTTTCATACATCTTATACCATTACCATAGTTACTTACATCATCATAGAATGCACGTACATTGTCTGGACCTTTTGGACCATCAATTTTTGGAATAAATCCATCTTTATTTGGCATTTGAATTTTTAAGAATTTTTCTCTATCAAGAACATATTCATCTTCAACCAATTCACCATCAATTTCCATTTCATTAATGTTAAGAATATAGGCAGAGATTGCATAAACTTCATCATTAGTTAACGACATTGGTGCAGGGTGAGGCATACCAGTTTTGATGTACCACCAAAGTGTACTAGCATTTGGCCAGTACGAACCAAAGGTACGTTTTGGACCTTCGTCATTTCCACCAACACGCTGGTTAACCATGGTTTTTTGCATCTCATAGGCATTTCCAGCTGTAAGTTTAGGGTATGAACCTGAACCTGCACCAAAGTCACCATGACAAGATACACATTTGGTTTCGTAAAGCTCTTCACCATCTTCTACCGAACCTGAACCTTCAGGAAGACCTGTACCATCTGGCATTACATCAATGTTCCAAGCTTTAATCTCATTTGCAGTGGCTGGTTTACCAAATTTAACAGCTGCTTTATGTGCTTTTTCATTGGCTGCATAAGCACCTGTTTGTCCATTAACAATAGGGTAAGTTACACCACCATCAATAACTTTTTTACCATTGGCATAGGTTCTTTTTACAGAATCTGAAACTTCAGCTTTCGCTGGACCTACAGAATTTGAACTCTTTGCTACTTTTTTAGCATCGTCACTTGATGCATTACATGTAGTACCTAAAAGTACTACTGAAGCAACAATTGAAGATGATACAATTTTTTTAAGATAAGATTTGTACATTAGTTACGTCTCCTTTTGCTGATACTGCCCATGTGTGGATACCATTTCTATGGTAAACACCTTCAACACCAACGGTATCTCTCTCTTGTTTTACTGATGGCTGAATATGTCCTGCATCATCTCTTGCACGAGTTGATAGAAGTAAATCTTTACCTTCATATTTATAAATGTAAGAGAATCTCGTCCATGATTTTTCAAGAACAAGACCTTTTAGAGAAGCTTCTTCCCAATTTTTACCACCATCAAATGAGATATCAACACCTCTAATGGTTCCCATACCTGACCAAGCAAGACCTTCTATCTCTACTAAGTCACCTTTTTTCAAGTCTTTCCATGGTTTCTCTGGACATGGAGAAGTAACAACAGAGTTTACTTCATTTGCATAGAAGTGTTGGATTGCTTTTCCACCATTTTTTGTAAGAGCTGTATATTTAGCTGTCTCTTCTTTAGCATAGAATGGCTCTTTTGCAAATTCTAGTCTACATAACCATTTAACACATAAGTTACCTTCCCAACCTGGAACAAGTAATCTAATAGGGTAACCTTGTTCAGGACGTAGTGCTTCACCATTTTGTCCCCAAACAATCATAGCATCATCAAGAACTTTATCTACAGGAACAGTTCTTCCCATATGAGAGTTATCAATACCTTCTGCAAGCATCCATAAAGCTTCTTTTTTAAGACCTAGCTCTTTAATGATGTCTTTAATGTATACACCTGTCCACTCTGCATTTGACATAAAGCCTTTTGCAAATTGAATAGAGTTAAACTGTGGACCTCTCCACTCTGGACCACCATTTGCTGGACACTCAATAAAGTGAACTCTAGTAACACTAGGGTACTTTTTAAGTTCATCCATTGTAAGTACAATTGGCTTTTCAAGAAGACCATGAATCATAAGTCTATGTTGATTAGGGTCAATAGTTGGTGTACCACCATGACATCTATTAAAGAAAAGACCATTTGGTGTTATGATTCCAGATAAGTCTTGAATAGGAGTTACAGCAATTGATGCTTGCATGTTTCCTGATGACAAGATATCTGTAGTTCTTCTGGTTACATTATGCTCATATGGAGATGGCATACCATATCGGTTTTTAGTAACTGGTGCACCCAGTTCTAAACTCCAAGGTTTCTCTTCTAAGATGTTTTTATCATCTTTAGGGTTTGCTTTTGTATGCTCACTAGCATCAGCAAGAACAGTTGTAGCTACAACAGCACCTGCTGAATAGGCAGCAGCTTTTCTGAAAAAATCTCTTCTACTGGTTAGCTCTGCAGCTTGTTCAGCCATAGTGTCTAACTCTATTTGCGAAGTATTATTCATTTATCCTCCTTTTAGATTTGGTATTGCATAATTATCTGCAATACTCGGAACATGACGATTATATGTAATAAGATTTTAAATGTCAAGTGATTCAATTTATATTTCAAATGAATAAGAATCATATATAAAACTAATTTTTATTGTTTGCATTAAATAGTTATTATTATAATAACTATTTTTGATGTAAAATGGTGAAAATCTATTCACTAGAGGATAAAATAGTTTAAATTTCTCTCTTTAAAGCAGTTTATTATAAAAGAATTTGATAGATTAATTTCATTTTTATGAATATAAGTGATTTGTCTCCTTGTGTATAAATGAAACATTAAAGGAGGTTAAGTGTGTTTGAAAGTGTTTTCAAATGTTTTATTATTTCACTTATTTACTTAAATATTTATAATGGGTATGGATATGATTACCAATATGTTCTTTTTATACTTCTTTTGGTACGAAGAATCATAATTCTTTAAAATTAATCATTTATTAATTTTATTTTTATTATCATATTTTATAAGTTAAATTTATTAGATAGATTTAGCATATAGAATAAAAAATGTGAACAGTCACATACAACAAAAAGGATAAGAATGAAATTTGGAAAACTTTCTAAGGTATTAGCAGGATTATTGTTAACAGTAGGTGTTGCACAGGCAGATTTAACGGCAGAGCTTCATGGGGTAAAAGGAAATGCAGATGCACAATCAAAAGCATTTTTAAAAAAAATTGATGCAGTTGGGTTTCAATGGGCAGGGAATGATAATATTCAAATTCCTTATTTTAAAAAATTTCATGATAAAAACCTTGATCTTTTGAGTTTCTTTACGGTAACAAACTTAGATGTTATGAGAGAGCTTCTTCTTAAAAATCCAGATTTTGGTGCTTATGCTCCATATAATATGCTTTTTTATAAACTCTTAGATTCGAAAGAGAAAACCACATGGTTTGGACACCTTGATGCAGATTTAATGTTAAATATTATTGGTGAAAAAGATGAAGCAAATAGAAAAACTTTTAAAGATATGGTCGCAAGTTTAGATGAAGTAGCGATGAAAGAGTTGAAACCAACAGAGTCTAAAAAACTTGAGTATACAGATAAGCTCCCAGAGCAACCTTTAACTAAAATGGTTATGAAATTACCTGATAGTTTGAAAGATACTGATGCCATTACTGAATGGACAGAAAATTGGGTTGAGACTCATGATGGTGCTTTTGTGAAAAATGAGTTTATTATTGCTGGTTTCCTCGATTTTAAATTAGAGTATGATGATGCAGAAAAAGAGTTTTCTAAATATGATGCTTATTGGGTTTCTTCACTATGTCATTTTAAATTCTCTAACTCAATTTTTAACCATGGTGAACCACAAGCTGGTCTTTTTGCCCCATGTTCAATCTATTTTTATGTTCCAAAAGGTTCAAAAGAACTTCACGTAGGTTATGCCAATGTTAAAAACTGGTTAGCAACGACTGGAATAAAAGATGAGGCTATGAGAAAGAGTATTGAAGAGATTGATAAAAAGGTTGTTGAAACATTTAAAAGTTTAGGTTTTGAACTTGAAAATGCATCTGATGCTAAAAAAGAAGCTCCTGTTAAAAAAGAAGCTCCTGCTAAAAAAGCTGCTTAATATTAGAGTAGAAGTTCTTTCTTCTACTCTTTATTTTCAGATACTTCTATCTCTTCTCCATCATCCTCTATATTAGGATCTTCTTTTTCTTTATTTTTAAGATCTTCATACCATTTTTGTTCTTGCATTTTAGACATTCTTTGTCTTTCTGTTATTCGTAGTTTTTCTTTTAGTGCTTTCATCGCAGGTTTTCTGTTAGGAGACGCTTTTGGACATTTAAAAACTACATTGTCATCGCCATTTTCAAAAATAATTTGAATGGCATTATCTTCATACCGAACCTTTCTCATTTGAGAGTAGTAACGCTCTACACACTCTCCAGATGCCTTGACAGGTGCACATTTTTTAGGAATGGGTCCTAATTTTGGTGCTAGAAGATTAAATGGAGTTGCTCCCTTACAAATACTAAAGTATTCACGTGATAAGATTAAAACTTCTAGTTTTCTCTCTGCAACAATAGGCTGTTTTTTAGGGTTTGATTGAAAAAGAGGATACGCTATTTTTTTAGTACCAACAGGAAAATAGAATATAACTTCATCTGTACTTATATTTTCACTCTCTTTGGAAAAAACTTGTATTTGATCACCTTCAAAACTAATCTCCTTTTCTATACCAGCTTTAATAGCATCTTCAAACTCGGTAAGTTTTACTTTTGCTTTCGCTTCAAAAGCATAATAACTTTTACGAGAAAAGTAAAAGAATGCTATTGTAATAAACGAAAAAAGTATACTAATAAAGACTCCGATGGTTACATGGAATTTTACATACATAACATAACTATATGTAATTATGGTAAATAGACCAAGCGTTATCCATGCAAACCTCATACTATTTGACCAAAAAAAATCGGTCCAATTGCGTATGAAAATTTCTCTCTTTACTTTTCTACAGGCAGCTTTATTTGACAGTGCTGTAGTTTGTTTGGTCAGTTTCATTTGTATCAGTATTAAAACAAAGCTAAGTAAGACTATTAGTACGATTCCTGCAAGAGCAAGTGCAATGTATCCTATAATTTCATGCATAATTAGTATCTTCTCCCAATTTTTAATTATTATTATATCAAATTTTGATATTTATCGTTAGTAATGGTTGCTATTTATAAAAAAATTCTGTTACAATTCAAAAAATTATTGAATGGGTGATAGAGATATATGAAAAATTTAATTATCGTTGAGTCCCCAGCAAAAGCCAGAACCATCTCTGCTTTTCTTGGAAAAAATTATAAAGTTATTGCTTCAAAAGGTCATATTAGAGATTTGCCTAAGAGTTCATTTGGAATTACAGTAGATGAAGATGGTGTTTTTGTGCCTAAGTACTCTATTTCTAGAGATGTAAATCCTATTGTTAAAGAGTTAAAGAAGTTGGCAAAAGAGGCAGAGACTATCTATATCGCGACCGATGAAGACCGTGAGGGTGAGGCGATTGGTTATCATATTGCAATGGCAATTAAGAAAGAGCCAGAATCTTTACCTAGAATTGTTTTTCATGAGATTACTAAAACTGCTATTCAACATGCCCTTGACAACCCTAGAAAACTTGATATGGATTCTATTAATGCACAACAAGCAAGACGACTGCTTGATAGAATCGTTGGGTACAAACTCTCACCACTTTTAGCCAGTAAAATTCAAAAAGGTTTGAGTGCAGGGCGTGTTCAGAGTTCAACACTTAAAATTGTTGTTGACAGAGAACGTGAAATAAAAGCCTTTAAACCTGAAGAGTATTGGACCATTGATGGCCTCTTTGAAAAAAATATCGATTCTAGTATCTACTCTTTTGAGGGTAATAAGCTCGATAAAATGAGTATCAAAAATGAAGCAATGGCTACAGAGATTGTTCAGTCGGCTGTGAAAGAGAACTTTATTGTTGAGTCTTTGGAAAAAAGAGAGCGTAAAAGTAAAACTCCACCACCATTTATGACCTCTACTTTACAACAAGCAGCTTCTACACAGTTAGGTTTCTCTCCTAAAAAGACCATGATGGTAGCCCAAAAGCTTTATGAAGGTGTAAAGACAGACAAAGGAAATATGGGGGTTATTACCTATATGAGAACCGATAGCTTGAACTTAGCGAAAGAGGCAGTACAGAGTGCTAGAGAGTATATTCAGAGCAATTTTGGTGATGACTACTTGCCTGCCAAAATTAAAAACTACAACACCAAGTCAAAAGGGGCTCAAGAGGCTCATGAAGCGATTCGTCCTACAAGAGTAGATTTCCCACCAGTGGTTGCAAAAGACTATTTGGGGGCAGATGAGTTTAAACTTTATCGTCTTATCTATAACCGTTTTCTCGCATGTCAAATGACAGAGGCGAGACTTGAGTCGCAAACACTTCTTTTTAAAGGTGAAAAGTCTATTTTTAAAGCGAGTGGTAGAAAACTTCTTTTTGATGGTTTTTATAGAGTGACAGGGTACAATGAAAAAGATAAACTTTTACCAGAACTTAAAAAAGGTCAAAAGGTTATTTTGGATGATATTAAACCCGAGCAACACTTTACCGAACCACCAGCACGTTATAATGAGGCAAGTCTTATTAAAAAGCTTGAGTCTCTAGGAATAGGGCGACCAAGTACCTACGCTCCTACAGTTACTATTTTACAAACTAGAAAATATATTGAGATTGAGAAAAAGAGAATTCACCCTACGGAAGTAGCTTTTACGGTTATAGAGATGCTTGAAGAACATTTTGCTGAGATTGTTGATTCGGCATTTACTTCAAACATGGAAGCCAGACTGGATGAGGTCGATGAAGGTAAACTCGATTGGCAAAAAGTATTGTCTGATTTTTATGACCCATTTATGAAAAAAATTGTTGATGGTAAAGAGAACATCGTAAGTAAAAAAATGGCGATTCCCACAGGAGAGATGTGTCCAAAATGTGGGCATGAACTTCTTAGAAGAAAAGGGCGTTTTGGTGAATTTATAGCATGTGGAAACTTTCCGAAGTGTAAATATACTACCGACTTAGAGGGAAATGCACCACCTGAACCTGAAAAGACAGACAGACCATGTGAAAAATGTGGTGAAATGATGGTGATAAAAGATAGCCGTCGTGGTAAGTTTTATGCCTGTTCTGCTTACCCAAAATGTAAAAATGCACAGCCTTTAGTCCCACCACGAGAGTTGGCTATTCCTTGTCCTAAGTGTGGTTCTAAACTGCATGAAAAAGAGGGGAAGCGTGGTAAGTTTTATGGTTGTTCTAACTATCCTAAATGTCGTTTTATTTCAAATGGTGAACCACAAGAGCGTAAGTGTCCAGAGTGTGAAAGCATGATAGTACATAAAGTGCTAAAAACTGGAGAAGTTTATGAATGTATAGAGAAAAAATGTAAGTTTAAAGAGCCTGTACCTACTGATAAATTAAAAGGTTTACCAACCGAAGCAGAGAAAGAGACAACTAAAGAAGAGGCGAAGTAGTATGAAGCTGGGTGTACTATCGGATAGTCATGCCCAAACTGCTTTGCATAAAGAGGCAATAGAACATCTTCTTGGTCTTGGTGTGGACTATCTTCTTCATGCAGGGGATATTATGCTTGAAGAGCATCTCCAAATGCTAGAAGATGCTTCTGTTCCTTATGTTTGTGTCTTTGGTAATAATGATGCCAATTTAATCTCTCTTCAACAAAAATATAATATTTATCAAGAGCCTTACTATTTTAAAATAAAAAAGCATAAAATTAAGATGATGCATCTGCCTTACTATTTATCTTCTGATACTGATATTGTTATCTCTGGACATACCCATATGTTTGCCTGTTCAAAAACAGGAGATACACTCTATTTAAACCCAGGTGAAGTGTGTGCTAGAGAGAAGCCTTTGACAGAGTGTGCTGTCATAGAGATAGTTGATAATAATTATAAAGTAAAGCATTACTTTAGGGAACTTTCAAAAAATAGTTGGCAAGAACGAGAAATAGATATTTAAATACTATTTTTATTTGTTAAATTTTGTTTATTTTAGTATAATAATTGCTTGAAAATTATTAGGAAAAAGTATGCATTATAGAAAAGATATACAAATATTAAGAGGCATATCTGTTATGCTTGTGGTTCTATTTCACTTGGGCTTTACGCTCTTTCAAAGTGGGTTTTTAGGTGTGGATGTATTTTTTGTTATTAGTGGATTCCTTATGGCAATACTTTATACTCATGACAATAAAAAAGCATTTTTTGCACGTAGAGCAAAACGTCTACTTCCTGCCTATTTTGTGGTAACCTTTTTAACTGTCTGTTTAGCCATTTTTATAGTAACCCCCAATGAGTATGCTCAGGTCTTTTCGCAAAGTATCTATGCCAGTAGTTTTAGCTCAAATATAGGGTTTTGGTTACAAAATTCCTATTTTAGTAAGGCTGAATTTAATCCTCTTTTGCACTTATGGTCATTGGGTGTTGAGATTCAATTTTATCTAATTATACCTATACTCTTTTTCTTCTTTCAATTAAATCGCTATCTTTTTATGATTATTTTACTAAGCTCTCTGCTACTCTGTTTTACTCTTTTAGGTATCTCTCCAAAAACTTCATTTTTTATGATGCCTTTGAGAATTTGGGAGTTTTTGATTGGTTATGGAATTGCTCACTACTTTACGAACTCAGGTAATATTCGTCAAGAGAGATACAGATATTTAGGTACTATTGGCTTTATTATTATCTTCTCTATTCCTCTTCTTCATGTCGATGGGGAAGCGATGAATTATATGGATGGACACCCTGGACTACATGCACTTGTTATTGCTTTGGCTACAGGGCTGGTACTTGCTTTTGGACTTTTGAAAAGTTTAGAGTTCTCAAAAGTAGGTACAATCCTTGAAAAGCTTGGACAATACTCCTACTCTATCTATTTGGTACACTTTCCTATTATTGTTCTCTATCTTTATATACCTTTTTCTGGTACAAAACTGAAACCAGAAAGCATGGTTGATAGGGGCATACTTTTTCTATTGATTGTTTTTGCGTCGGTAGCGATGTATCATCTCGTAGAACTGGGTTCTAAAAAGATAAAACATCTTTTAGCTTTTTTATGGGTTGCTCCGTTACTCATTGTCTCTATGGCATTTGGAGGTCTAAGCATTCAAAAAAGTTTATACTCTAAAAAAGAGCTAATGATTGCTAATGCGTTTAAAGATAGGGATGTTTATCGTTGTGGTAAACTGAAACGTATTTTGGAGCCAAACAGTCACTATTGCAAACTAACCGATTTATCTTCTGATTTGGTAAAACAGAAAATTATGCTTATTGGTAATAGCCATGCTGATAGTATTAAGCAGACATTTACAAAAGAGGCAGAGAAGTTAAAGAGTGAAGTTTTTTTTATTGTTCCTAATGAGCCAATGTTTAAAGGACAAATTGGACCTAAAGAGATTATTGATGATGCCTTGGAGTATAAGATAGATACGATTGTCTTGCATTACTCATTTGCTAAACTTCCTAGAGTATTAAAAAATATCGAAACTTTAACTATTTTAGCAGATAAACACCATATAAATGTAGACTTTATTATGCCTGTTCCCTATTGGGATAAAATAAATATTCCTAAAGCCTTGTGGGAGCATAAACATGATGCTGTAGCATTACCTATGCAAACAAAAAAGGAGTATAGGTTGAAGAATAGAGAAAATTTTGCTTTTTTGTCAAAAATAAAATCTAAAAATTTTAAAATCTATGAGACTGCTCCTCTGTTTTGTAAAAATGAGTGTGCTTATGTCAATGAAGAGGGTGTGCCACTCTATTTTGACAATGGGCATTTAACCTTAACAGGAAGTCGTTACTTAAGTGGGCTATTTCATGAAATTATAGAAAGTCATAATGTAGAATAATGTGTATAAAGGATGAATAGTGTCTCTATTTTTAAAAGGCAAACCACTATTCAGCAAACTCTATTATAATGCTTTTATGAAAAAAGAGATATTTTTATGTGCCATCAATAACATTTTGTCTGGTACTTGCCTAGAAGATTGTAAGTTTTGTACACAAAGTGTACGTTATCATGCTGATATAGAACGCTATAATTATAAATCTATTGAGACCATTGTTGAAGAAGCAAAAAGAGCGAAAGCTTATGGTGCTTTGGGTTACTGCTTGGTGACAGCAGGTAAAGGTTTAGATGATAAAAAAGTTGACTTTGTAGCCAGAGCTGCAGAGGCGATTAAAGCAGAGGTTGATAATATTAATCTCATTGCTTGTAATGGTACTGCCAATATAGAGCAATTAAAGTACCTAAAAGAGCATGGAATAGATAGTTATAACCATAATCTTGAAACTTCTGAGAACTATTATAAAACTATTTGTACTACGCATTCATGGTCTGAGCGTTATGAGACTTGTCAAAATGCAAAAGAGGTAGGCTTACAACTCTGTACAGGTGGCATTTTTGGTATGGGTGAGTCTTCTGAAGACAGGGACTCACTCTTAAATGCTATTGCTTCTCTCAACCCTGAGTCAACTCCATTAAACTTCTATCACCCAAATGAAGCTTTACCTATAAAGAGTAGAAATATTTCACGTGATGAAGCTTTAGAGATAGTAAAAAAAGCGAGAAACCTTTTGGGTGATAATAAGCTACTTATGGTTGCAGCTGGACGTGAGCTTCTTTTTGATGGTTGTGAAGAGCTTATGTTTGAAGCAGGAGCCAACTCTATGGTTATTGGTAATTACTTAACTACCGTTGGTGATGCTCCTATGAAAGATAGACAAATGTTAGAGCAGTTAGGATATGGAGTGGCAATATCTTGTCATGAGTAATTCTGTAGTTGTTTCTATCTTAACACTATCATTGGTTTTAGTACTCTCTCCCCATTTATCACGACTCTTTCGTCTACCTACTGCACCCATAGAAATTATAATAGGTTCTCTTTTAGCTTTTTTAGGAGTATTAGAAGCTAAAGAGAGCAACTTTGAACTGGTGGCACAAATTGGATTTTTATATTTGATGTTTTTAGCAGGATTAGAAGTTAACTTAAAAAGTATTATGAAAATGCCTAAAGTTTACATTAGACAGTCTCTATATTTTGTATTCATTCTTTGGGGTTTGGCACTACTTTTTGGTTTGATTTTTCATTTACACATGATATTAATAGTCGTTTTACCTCTTATATCTATAGGAATCTTAGCTACTCTATCTAAGGAGTATGGTAAAGAGGAGAGATGGATAAAGATAGCTTTTTTAGTGGGAACCATTGGAGAGGTTATTAGTATTTTAGCTTTAACTATTTTTGAAGCATCCAGCTTGGTTGGTTTTGGAGAAGAACTTCTCTATAAAATCATTCAACTTTTTGGTTTTATGGTGGTGATTATAGCACTCTATCTTTTCTTTAGACTACTTTTTTGGTGGTATCCTGAGTTTAAAAATATATTAATGCCAAATGATGATGGAAAATATCAGGATATACGATTGGCAATGGGTGTTTTTTTTATTATGATTGCTATTATGAAACAATTACATTTAGAGTTGGCTTTTGGTGCATTTATTGCTGGGCTTTTTATCTCTACGTTTTTTCATTATAAGCATGAACTTGAAGAGAAAATGTCGAGTTTTGGATTTGGATTTTTAGTGCCTATCTTTTTTGTACATGTTGGAGCCTCATTTGGTTTAGAGAATATTTTTATACCACAAGTTATTATAAGCACAACTATTTTATTGGGATTAATGTTTATTATTAGAATAATAGCTGCATATATGCTGGTTTATCTTATTGGAAAAAGAGATGCTCTTTTAAGTGGATTGGCTCTCTCTATGCCTTTGACACTTATGATTGCTGTTGCAACGATTGGTGTAGAAAAAGAGATGATAAGTGATTATGATTATTATTCTGTTATTTTAGCGAGTCTTTTAGAGGTTATTATCTCTATGCTGAGTATAAAAATTTTATTAAAAAATAACTGTTAAATATTAATTTTTTTAATTAATATTTAACAGAATTTAAGAATATAGGAGATATAATAACTTCAATAATAAATTAAAAAATAATTCAAAGTAAATAGGTGAGAGCAAGATGACAAATATTATTTTATGTGGTGGTTCAGGAACGAGACTTTGGCCTTTAAGTAGGACTTTATATCCAAAACAATTTATAAAATTATTCAATGATAAGTCATTGTTTCAGCTCACTTTAGAGAGAAATTCTCTTCTTTGTGATTCAAATTTTATTGTTTCAAATAGTGAACAGTATTTCTTAGCATTAGAGCAAGAAGAAGAGGTTTTAAAGAAACAAAATAGTTCTTCTTATTTACTAGAACCAGTAGGACGAAATACAGCTCCCGCTATTGCTTTAGCTTGTATGGCATTAGATGCAGAAGAAATCGTGTTAATAACACCTTCTGACCATTTAATTAAAGATGAAGAAGCCTATGAAAAAGTAATTTTAAAAGCTAAGGAAGAAGTAAAAAATAACAACTTAGTTACTTTTGGAATTACGCCCTCTTATCCTGAGGTAGGATTTGGATATATAGAGGCAGAAGGTTTAGATGTTAAAAGTTTTAAAGAGAAACCTAATTTAGAGACAGCAAAATCTTATATTGAACAAGGGAATTACTATTGGAATAGTGGAATGTTTATGTTTAAAGCAGGTATTTTCTTAGAAGAGCTAAGTAAATACTCATCAGAAATATATAAAGCATCAGAAGTAGCATTTTCTAAAAAGTTAAATATCTCAGATAAGCAGTTTAAAATTAAAACAGATGATATGTTAAATATTCCAGAAGATAGTATTGATTATGCTGTCATGGAGAAGTCTGATAGAGTAAAAGTGATTCCGTCTGATATAATGTGGAGTGATTTAGGTGATTTTAATGCTCTGTCTAATGAGATTGAAGAGATGACTCCTTTGGATTCTAAACCAATAGCTATTGCTTCTTCAAATAATCTTATTATCTCTAATAAACAAGTAGCAACCATAGATATAGAAGATTTGGTTATTATTGATACGGATGATGCTTTACTAATTTCTAAAAAAGAATCAACACAAAAAGTAAAAAATGTTGTAGCTGAATTAAAAAAGAAGAATTCTGATTTAACCAAAATACATACTTTAGCACATAGACCATGGGGAACTTATGAGGTGTTACTCTCTACAGACCAATATAAGATTAAAAGAATAATTGTTAATCAGGGGAAAAGGCTCTCTTTGCAAAAACATTTTCATCGAAATGAGCATTGGATAGTAGTAAGTGGTACAGCAACAGTAACGGTTGGGGATGAGAAAAAGCTTATACGACCCAATGAGTCAACATATATTAAGATGGGGGAAATACATAGATTAGAAAATGAAGGTAAAATACCAGTGGTGCTTATAGAAGCACAGGTTGGAGAGTACACAGGTGAAGATGATATCGTTAGAATTGAAGATGATTTTCAGAGATAAACTATATAATATAAAAACAAAACAATATGGAAAAAAACAATGACAAAACAAAAAGTAGCACTAATTACAGGAATTACAGGACAAGATGGAAGTTATTTAGCAGAATTTTTACTGAAAAAAGGGTATATCGTTCATGGAATGAAAAGAAGATCTTCTCTTTTTAATACAGATAGAATTGACCACTTATATCAAGACCCACATGTAGAAAACAGAAACCTTATTTTACACTATGGTGAGATGACAGACTCTATGAACATTACAAGGATTATTCAAGAGACACAACCTGATGAGATTTATAACTTGGCTGCAATGAGTCATGTTGCTGTTTCGTTTGAAACTCCAGAGTATGTATCCAATGCTGATGGTACGGGAACATTAAGAATTTTAGAGGCTGTTAAACTACTTGGTCTTGCAAAAAAAACTAGAATTTATCAAGCAAGTACCTCTGAGCTTTATGGGAAAGTACAAGAGACACCACAGAGTGAAACAACACCTTTCTACCCAAGAAGTCCTTATGCTGTCGCGAAAATGTATGCTTACTGGATTACAGTTAACTACAGAGAAGCATATGATATGTTTGCATGTAATGGTATTTTGTTTAATCATGAGTCGCCAGTAAGAGGAGAAACTTTTGTAACAAGAAAAATTACAAGAGCTGCTTCAAAAATATCACTTGGATTACAAGATAAACTCTACCTTGGAAACTTAGATGCAAAAAGAGACTGGGGACATGCAAAAGATTATATTAAAATGATGTGGCTTATTCTTCAAGCTGATGAGCCAGAAGATTGGGTTATCGCGACTGGTACAACGACTACTGTTAGAGACTTTGTAAGAATGTCATTTGCTTATGCTGGTGTTGAGCTAGAGTTTAAAGGTGAAGGTGTTGATGAAAAAGGTTATGTAGCATCATGTTCTAATCCTGACTATCAGCTAGAAATTGGAAGAGAAGTTGTTGCAGTAGATCCTCAATACTTCAGACCAACAGAGGTTGACTTACTTCTTGGTGACCCAACAAAAGCTGAAACTAAACTTGGTTGGAAGCGTGAGTATAAACTTGAATCATTGGTAAATGATATGATGGAAAGTGATTTAAAACTTATGACAAAAGACCAATATCTGAAAGATGGTGGTTATACCATTATGAATTACTTTGAGTAGGACATAATGAAAAAAAACAGTAAAATATACATAGCAGGACATCGAGGACTCGTTGGTTCTGCTATTGTTAAAAATTTAGAAGAAAAAGGTTATACCAACCTTGTTTATAGAACTCATAGCGAATTAAATCTTTTAGATGCTAAATCTGTAGAGGAGTTTTTCCAAGTAGAAAAACCTGAATATGTAATTTTAGCTGCTGCTAAGGTAGGTGGCATAGTTGCAAACAATGTTTATAGAGGTGAGTTTATCTATGAAAACCTTCAAATTCAGAACAATGTGATTCATCAGGCTTATAAGTTTGGTGTAGAGAAGTTACTTTTTCTTGGTTCTACTTGTATCTATCCTAAAAATGCACCACAACCCATGCCTGAGGATTCTCTTTTAACTTCTCCATTGGAGTACACCAATGAACC
>JALUMR010000199.1 GCA_027055805.1 Campylobacteraceae bacterium | reverse complement strand
GTATGGTCAACCACTTTAAAGGGAATGAGTGCATGAAGAATCGCTTCAACCGAAGGGTTAGGAGCCGTTTTGTCCGTCATCGCCTCTTTTTGACCTGCTACCATATCGGTATCACTAAGCTCTTCAAGCTTTGCCATCTCCAAAAGAGCTGACATTTTCACAGGTGAAAATCCCTCCTCTTTTATGCTTACCAAATCCCACCCAGAGCCTTTTACATAGAGTATCTCTTCACCGTCAACCAGACTCTTTACTGAAGTATTTCCCCCACCATGAAGAACCAATTCATCAGAACGTCCAAGCAGATTAGAAGAGTAGACTCTTAACTCCAAATCTGTTTTATAGTTACCTGCCTCTTTATCGTTCCATAGATTTTCCACTAGCCCAATACCTCTAACTCATCTGTATACTTATGTTCACAATATGGCTCATAAGAAGATTTATAAACAGCATAATGCTCAGATGCTTTATGCCCATCTAAAGCCTCTTCACTCTCCCAAGACTCATACGCCATAAACTTTCGAGGATTATTCTCATATTGAAATATCTCATAAAAAATCACCCCTTTTTCAGCCTTGCTTGGTTTTACCATTGCTGTTAGTAGTTCTTTCATCTTTGCTATACTTGTTTCATCATCTTTTGCTATAAATGTTACACGTTTTGTGATTGTCATATTTTTCTCCGTTTTATGTTATTTTTAATGAATTATAGCAAAAAAGGAAGTAATTTAACCCCAACAAAATAGAATCTAAAATTAATATTCATCAATCATCGTCAGCAATTGGCACTTTCTTTTTTTTGCTTACTTTTCTTTCTTTCGTTGCCAAACAAAGAAAAAAAAGTGAGAAGGAGAAACAAAAGAAATAAGATTTAATGAGAAGCTCGAACCCTCAAAAAAACAGGAAATTTCGGATTCCCATACCGAGTCAACCCATTATATTTAAAAGTAATATTTGAATCCAAAGTAGGAGGATTTCTCCTATCCTCATCACTAAGCCCTGACCCAATCTTCAAGACTCTATCATGCCACTCACAAAGTAAAGAGCCAACCAAACCCTTAAACTTTCCATGCCCTTTAGTATAACCACTAACCACACACTCATCATCTTGAAAACTTTTTACCTTTAATGCTTCAGATGTTCTCTTATCAATATATAGTGCTTTTGGATTACGAACCACCAAACCCTCTGCTCCTAACTTCTCCACTCTTTTAAGTTCAAGCTTTAAATCTTCTTGCCCTTTACAAACTGTTTGAGGAATGATTTTTATAAATTTAGAATGGTATTTTGCTAACCATTTCTCTAAAACACTCAAACGCTCCAACAAACCACCCTTTTGATTTGGCACTTCAAAAATATTATAACGTATCTCTCTCCACCCATCATGAGGCTTTTGCTGATTGACTATAGAGCTAATATGTTCAAAATCACCTCGTTTTGTCCACAACTCACCATCTATCTCAAAGGGAGGAAAATCTTTTACAAACCAATTAGGCACAGAAAAAATTTTTCCACTTCGTGAAATAAGTTTTTCCCCCGTCCAATACCCACGAACCCCATCTAACTTTTCACTCATAAGCCAGTTGCTTACGTTGACATCAGAACTGTAGCTTTTTAGGAGTAGGAGGTTTGGTTTTTCTGCCCATAACAACATAGAAAAAATGAAATATAAAACTATTTTCACTCTACCCCACCAACTCCAAAGCCAAGCTCTTAGCCCCTTTAAAGTCTGCTTTACCTGTTCCCAACTTTGGAACCTCATCTACTTTAAAATAAGAACTTGGTATAAACAGAGGATTTAATCCAAGATTTTTAATCTCACTTTTTAACGCATCTAAATCTTTTTTACCCTCTAAAAGAAGTACCAAGCGTTCACCTTTTTTCTCATCGGGAATAGCTGTAATAGCAATTTGAGAATCTTCATCTATTAACTTGTTAATCTCTGTTTCAACAAGACCTAAACTCACCATCTCACCCCCAACTTTTGCAAAACGACTATAACGGTCAACAATAGTCAAGAAGCCATCTTTATCTAAATGACCCTTGTCCCCTGAAATATACCAACGAATACCATCTATCTCTTTTATCACAGAGGCTGTCTTTTCGGGGTCACCTAAGTAACCTTTCATAACCTGTGTTCCACCGATTAAAATCATACCATCTTCACCTATTGGTAGGGGTTCAAAACTCTCTGGGTCTACAATCATAAAAGCAGAACCAGGCAGTGCCATCCCAACAGTTCCTATCTTGTTTCCTACTTGTACATGGTAGGTATCAGGAACAATGGCATCATGAATGTTACAACTAGCAGCTGGGGTAGTCTCGGTTGCACCATAACCCTCATAAATCTCTTTACCAAATCGCTCTTTAAAGAGTTTACGAATCTCCAAAGGTAACTTCTCTGCCCCTGCTATAACCATGCGTAGTTTCTCAAACATTAGAGGGTGAATCTTCTTATTTCTAGCATAAAGTCTAAAGAAAGTAGCCGTTGCAAAAAGGAAGGTAGCATTATATTTACTTGCTAACTTTGCGATACCCATTCCATCTGTAGGGTCAGGATGACAAATAACAGGTATGCCCTCTATAAGAGGAGCAAACGTTGTAACAGTTAGACCAAATGAATGGAAGATAGGTAAGGTTCCTAACATTACATCTTGTTCGTTTGGATTAATAACATTGATAAACTGTTTAATATTTCCCAAAATATTCTGATGTGTAAGCTCAATACCTTTTGGCGTTCCTTCACTTCCACTAGAGTATAAAATAGCAGCCGTATCATTGTTTGAAACTTTTTTAATATAACAAGCACTCAAAATAGAAGTCGGCAAAAACTTCGCTTGTAAAAACATAAGTAACTGCTCTACTTTAGAGATACTTTTCTTTATATCTTCCAGATAAAACAACTCTACACTCTCCATCGCCTCTTCTAAGTCAAAACCTTTCGCTTTTAGCTTGGTCATAAACTGTTTTGAGGTAATAATCTGTTTAATTTCTGCTAACTCAATGGCATACTTTAAACTTTGGGTTCCTGATGAGTAGTTCAAATTTACAATGGTTTTACCTAGCGTTAAAGTTGCCATATTTGCGATGCTTCCACCAGCAGATGTAGGCACGATAAGCCCAACATTTTGATGCTCACCTAACAACTTTTTAAACTTATTTCGCATAAGGAAAACAGAGGTTATAAACTTATGCCCACTTAACTCAACCCCTGTTGAGTCGGCAATGCTAAGTTTTGAGCCTACATTTTTTGCCTCAATTATCCATGTTTTTGGTAGAGTATCCAGACGCTCCATATAGTTTTTCCATGAGTAGATAGAGAGTTTGTTTACCTGCTCCTTTACCTCTACAGCAGAGGAGTGAATATCCATCGCTTTTCCAAATATAACCCCTACATCTTTTAGGTTTCTGTTTTTCATTTTACCTGAAGCATGAGAGAACCCACCCTCCCACAGACCACGCAAGTAGAAAGGAACGATAACAGCACCCTCTGTCTCAGCAACTGCTATTTCAAAACCTTTTTGAAAAGTTCCTATATGACCATTACGAGAGAGATGACCTTCAGGGAAGAGTGCAACGGTGTCACCATTTTCTAAAGCTTCACCTACAAGTTTTAGAGCATTTTTTCCACCACGAGTCGAGATAGGAATGGCTCCAAAAAACTTAAACAAAGGCTTAAAATACCAAAGGTTATAGTAGTGTCTATCTATTACAAAACGAATCTGTTTTGGGTAGGCTATCTGTAAAAATGCCCAGTCTAAAAACGACACATGGTTTCCTAAAAGCAAAACTCCACGGCTTCCCTTTAGATTATTGAGCCCTTCTACTTCGATGTTGTATTTGAGTCCAAACATAAAACGTACCCAAAAACGAACCATAGATTGGGGAAGTTTAATCACCGTATATAAGAAACCAATAATCGAAACCCACATAGCAACAGTAAATAGAGTTGAACTCTCAAACCCTAAGTAAGCAAAAACAGTAGTTAAAAGCAAGAAAAAGAACATAACAAGATACTGCATAAAGTTGTTACCAGCAAGAACCTTACCCATCATACGTTTGGGTGTGGCAAACTGAATAAGTGTATTAAGTGGAACAATAAATAGTCCAGAGAAAACACCATAGAAAAAGAACAAAACAGTTAAAGCTGTCACCGAGTTAAACATAGGAATAAAAAAGAGTGAGATAGATATACCCAAAGCACCAATAGGGATAATACCCGTCTCAATATATTTACGAGAAAGTCGAGAGACCAACATGGAACCAACCACAATCCCCACTCCTGAAAGTGCCAAAATTCCCTGTGCTGTTACCGTATCGGTAATGCCCATTTGAGTTTTTAGATGCTCACCAAATATAGCCACAACCAGTTGAGATATTCCCCAAAAAACAGAAAGACCAATAATAGAGAGCCAAACTGTAGGACTCTTTTGAAGCAGTTTCATATTCCCTTTTAGATAAGTTAAGTTAGCATATTTTTTAGGTTTAAACTGCATGTTCTTTTTAATCTGAATGGTCTTAATAAGACGCAAAGAGAGTAAAAACTCTACCACAGAAGCACCTATGAGTGCAAAACCAAGTGGATAGATATATTGAAGTATCTCACTTGGATTGGTACTTCTGTCAGCCAAATAGGACTCAAAGAAAATAGAGTAGATAACGGCTCCAGCTAAAATAGATATGATGGTAACCGATTGAACCATTGCATTCGCAGCTGTTAACTGCTCATTACCAGCCATCTCTTTTATAAGCCCATACTTAGCAGGACCATAGATAGCCGACTGAGCAGCCAACACAAAAGTAAGCCCAAACGCTACCCAAAACCAACCCATAATATAAGAACCTAAAATAAGTGTTGTTATTCCTATGGCAGCCAAAGAGGCAACTCGAATAATCTGTACTTTAGGATACTTATCACTTAAGAACCCAGAAGGGGAAAATAGAAAGATAAAAGGCAAAAGAATAAGACCATTGACAAGAGCTGTCAATACAATAAGTTCTGTTCCCTCATAGGCTTTAAATATAGTATTTTGTAGAACTATTTTATGCCCTAAATCGGTCATAGAGTTTAAAAATACGATAAATATATAGGGGGTGAACCCTGCGATTTTAAATAGTTGTTTCATTTTTTATTTCCTTTTAGCCTTTTGGCAAATATTTTATTTAT
>JALUMR010000198.1 GCA_027055805.1 Campylobacteraceae bacterium | reverse complement strand
TTAAAAGCTAAAATCAAAAACAACGAAGATGTTACTAAAGTGAATACTTCTTGTATTACTGATATGAGTTACTTATTTGAATGGAATAGAAACTTTAATCAAGATATAAGTAAATGGGATGTTTCTCATATTACAAACATGAGCCATATGTTCTCTAATGCTGAAGCATTTAATCAAGACATAAGTTCTTGGGATACCTCTAATGTTGAGAATATGAACAATATGTTCTCTTATGCTTTAGCTTTTAAAGGTCATAATTTAAGCTCTTGGAATGTATCAAAAGTTTTTGCAAACAAATGGTTCGAGGCTACTATTGCACCAAAATGGAATATAAATAAAGCTATCTTAAATGTAGCAAAAGAGAATTGTCTAAATGGTCATACAGAGACGAGTGAACATGTTTGTTTACCTAAAAAAATTGCTTATTTGGTAAGAACTGAACACGATATAGTAAGTAGCCCCCATAGAGATGCATTTCTTTATAGAGTCGATATAAATACTGATAATCTTCAACTCATAAATAGTAGACATTTTGCAAATGCAACAACACTATCACTTGTAAGTTTAAAAGGTTTCCCTTTCCTAGCCATAAGCTCATCTATGAGACATGTCTATATAGTCAATCAAAAGTTAACTTTTAGAAACTCAAATGGTGAAGAACAAAAAGGTTTAGATTTAATATACTATTCAATTAAAGAGATTAAAACATTAGAAAATGGTAAAAAGCTTAGTATAAAACATGAGAAATTAGATGAGGATGGAGATGAAGGTCCTATTCTTTATGAAAATATTTATGAGATGACTACTCCATCAACCATGAAATTGATTAGCGAAAAGAAGCTTTAATAGATTTAATTTTATGCGAATATTATTTAAGGGTGCGTTAGAAAACAGCACCCTAAAAAATATATTAATTTAATAACCCCTACCCTTCTTAAACCTAATTTAGATATAATCCCGAGCTTTTTATAATTTTATATAAAAGAGAAGCAAATTCTCATGTAGTTATTCCTTGAACGGTTGCAGATTTATCTGTTAAGGGCTACAGTGGCATAAAAACCTATAGACTACGGTCTCTAAAAATATTATTTTTGTCTTGAAATATATAATTGTAAAACTAGGAATCGGAGACTTTAGTCCCGAACAATACGAGGCTAAAGCCATCGTTTCCCAGCAATTTTATTATCTATTTTTAGACTTTTGCAAGGAGCAAAATATGGTAACAATGAAAGATTTATTAGAATGTGGTGTACACTTTGGACACCAAACTAGAAGATGGAATCCAAAAATGAAAAGATTTATTTTCGGAGAAAGAAAAAACATCTACATTATTGACTTACAAAAAACACTTAGATACTTCAAATACACATACAATGTAGTAAAAGAAGCAGCAGCAGAAGGTAAAACAGTAATCTTTGTAGGTACTAAAAAACAAGCTCGTTCAGCAGTTAAAGAACATGCAGAGAGATGTGGAATGCCTTACGTTTCTACAAGATGGTTAGGTGGAATGTTAACAAACTACCCAACAATGAAAAAATCTATTAGAAAACTCGAAATCATTGAGCAGATGGAAGAAAATGGGCAACTTGATCTTTTAACTAAAAAAGAAGCACTTATGTTACTAAGAAAAAAAGCTAAACTATCAGCTTACTTGGAAGGTTTCAGACACATGAAAAAACTTCCAGACATGATGTTTGTTGTAGATGCTGTTAAAGAACATATCGCTGTTAAAGAAGCTAGAAGAATGGGTATGAAAGTTATTGCTCCACTAGATACAAACTGTGACCCTGATGTTGTTGACTATCCAATTCCAGGAAATGATGATGCTATTCGTTCAATCAACCTTTTCTGTAAAGAGATGGCTGAAGCGATTATTGAAGGTCAAGCAGAACTTGCTGAAAAAGAGGGTGTTGCTGCTGAAAATGCACCAGCTGCTGACGCTGAACTCGGTGAAGCAATGATGGCTCAAACTGAAGACCCAGAAGTGGTAGCTGCTACTGCTGTGCCATCTGATGCTGAAGTTAAAGAAATTGTTACTGAAGCAGTTGAAGAAGCTGTAACAGATAAAGATGAGCTTACTAAACTTACAGGTATTGGTAAAGTTGGTCAAGACAACCTATATGCTGCAGGAATTACAACATTTGCACAAGTTGCTGCAATGAGTGAAGAAGAAGCAACTACTGCAAAAGTAAAAGTTGAAGCGATTGCAGAAGCTAAAGAATTGGCAGGAGCGTAATCTATGGCAAACTTTGGACCAAAAGATATTAAAAAATTAAGAGAGACTACTTCTGCTGGAATGATGGATTGTAAAAATGCATTAAAAGAGACAAATGGTGATTTTGATGCTGCTATCGCATGGCTCCGAGAAAAAGGTCTTGGAGCAGCTGCTAAAAAAGCTGGTAAAGTTGCTGCAGAGGGTGTTGTTTCTGTTGAAGTAAATGATAATAAAGCTGTTATTATTGAAATAAATTCTCAAACAGACTTTGTTGCTCAAAATGACACTTTCAAAGCTGTTGTTTCTGAAATTACAAAACATGCTTTTGACAACAACTTGGCTGATGCAGAAGCTATTAACGCTTCAGAAATTAACGGTCAACCTTTTGCCGACTACCTGTCACTTCAAATTGCTACTATCGGTGAAAACCTAGTAGTCAGAAGAGCTGGTATGATTGCATCTGATGATGAGACTGTGGCTATTAATGGTTATGTTCATGCAAATTCAAGAGTAGCTGTACTTCTTGGTGCAAAATGTGAAGATGCTGATACTGCTAAAAAAGTAGCTGTTGAGCTTAAAAACATTGCAATGCACGCAGCAGCTATGAGTCCAAGTACTCTTTCATACAAAGATTTTGACCCTCAATTTGTAGCTGATGAAACAGCAGGTAGAATTGAAAAAGTTAAAAAAGATAATGAAGAGTTGGTAAGACTTGGGAAACCTCTTAAAAATGTACCTCAATTTGTTAGTAGACAACAACTTACAGATGAAGTAATTGCAGAAGCTACAAAAGCAATTGAAGCTGAATTAAAAGCAGAGGGTAAACCTGAAAAAATTTGGGACAGAATTGTTCCAGGGAAAGTAGAGAGATTTATCTCTGATAATACACTTCTTGACCAAGAACTTGCTCTTCTTGACCAAAAATATGTTATGGATGACTCTGTAACAGTTGCACAACACATTGAGAAAATCTCTGGTGGTAAAGCTACTATTACTGACTTTATTAGACTTGAAGTTGGTGAAGGTATTGAAGTAGAAGAGGAAGATTTTGCAGCTGAAGTTGCAAGTCAAATGAGTTAATTTTAACTACTTTTTTACAACCAAAGGGCAGACACATTGGTCTGTCCCTACAAAACATCTCTTAATAACAAAACTCTAATCAAACTTCTTATATAATCTTTTAACTTATTATAAAGATTATAAAACATGTCTAAAACCTTATTAACTGCAACAAATATATCTCATGCCTTTGACTATCCACTTTTCTCAAGTATTAACTTTACACTAAACAAAAAAGAGAGTATATCAATAGTTGGGCGTAGTGGTTCAGGTAAATCTACACTACTACATATATTTTCATCTTTTATAAAACCCAATGAGGGAACAGTAGAACTTTTAGAAAAGAACCTCTATAGTTTAAATGAAAATGAACTTGAAAAAATAAGACGTTATGACTTAGGGATTATTTTTCAAGCTCACTACCTATTTAAAGGGATGAAAGCCATAGAGAATCTAGAAATTGCTGCCCTACTTTCCAATGAGAGTATTGATGATAAAATCTTAAAGCATTTGGAAATTGAAGAGCTGATGGAACAGAAAATAGGTGAACTCTCAGGAGGACAACAACAACGTATCTCTATTGCACGAGTACTCTCTAAAAAGCCAAAAATCATCTTTGCTGATGAACCCACAGGTAATCTAGACAAAGAGACAGCAAAGCTTGTTATGGATGTTTTATTGGAATATACAGAGTCACATAATGCAGCCATGATACTGGTTACCCATGATGAAGAGATGGCAAAGCTTTGCAACAAAAGTTTTAGACTTGAGAACCAAGCACTAAAAGAGTTTTAAACGTTTTTTTCAACAATTATTACTCTTTTTTTTATTAGAATAACTTTAAATATAGAAGAGATTAGTATATTTTGGAAATGACTACTCTTTTATTACACAAATTATACACAAAGGGGATAAAATGACAAGAGCAACAAAGGAAAATTACTATTCAGAAGAGGAGTGTACTGTTAAGAGTATATTAACTCAAAATGAAATATCTTTCTTCAAAAAAGAGCTTGAAGAACAGAAGAAAAAGATTAAATCCAATCTAAATATTTCATCAGCAGAGATGGATGAAATTATTAACTATGACCCAAAAGATGAAGGGGACTATGCTTCCATAGCATTAGAGCAAAGTCTTGGTAATAAAATCTCTGATAGACAAGCTGATAATCTTCTGCTTATAAATAAGAGTCTAAAAAAGATAAAACACAACTGCTATGGAATATGTGCACTTTGTGAAGAGCCTATTAGAACAGAACGACTTAAAATTAAAATTTTTGCTGAGTACTGTATCTCTTGTAGAGAGATTATAGAAAAAGAGAGAAAATAAAAGTTAATTAAAAAAATAAGGAGATACCTTCTTGTATCTCTTCCTAATCTTCCTCTATACTTTCTCTATATTTACCAAAAATAACATTTTTAAATATATTAAGTTTTATTTTGTTAATATGTTACGTCATAATAATTTTATTATGAACTTCAAAAAAGGCAAGATTAATGAAAAAATTATTTTTTATAATAGTAACTATACAAATGCTCTTCGGAATAGATGTCATAGAACTAAAAAAAGGTGACACTATTGAAGGTAGTGTTAAACGCTTAGAGAAAAAGTACTATGAAGTGGGTATACATAATTTAAAAGATATACGTGTTAAATTAACTGAGTTAAATGAAGATGTAGATTTATATGTTAGAACAGAAAGTCTAAACGATGCTAAAAATAATGTACCTATAGAAAAGAAAGTAGCTGATATTAGAAGAAATGATTGCTACTCATCTAATAGCAATAGAGAAGATGAAGAGTGTCGTTATAGAGTAGTAGGTCCTGCACCTGGAACTTATGATGCAACTGTTTATATCATGGTATATGGATTTAAATCTAGTAGTTATAAGCTTGAAGTAACCCAAGAAGATAGAGAAAAAATTGATGAATTAACAACTGATATAACTAAAGGTAGAGTAAAAAAAGGTGAAACCGTACAGTATAAAATTCATGGAGAAGTAGGTGAAAC
>JALUMR010000197.1 GCA_027055805.1 Campylobacteraceae bacterium | reverse complement strand
ATTATAACCCAGCCTCTTTAATAGCCTCAGCTTGTGCATGATGATTGAGTGGGTCAAGTACCAACTTCAAGTTACCATCATTCATAATTCTATCTAATGAGTAGAGTGTCAAGTCGATTCTATGGTCAGTTAGACGGTTTTGTGGGTAGTTATAGGTTCTAATCTTCTCAGAACGAGCCCCAGTTCCTACTTGTAGTTTTCGTTGACTAGAAGTAGCATCTAACTGTTTTTGAAGCTCATACTCATAGACTCTGGCTTTAAGAACTTTCATTGCTTTATCACGGTTTTTATGTTGTGACTTTTCATCTTGAATGGCGGCTACAATCCCTGTAGGAATATGTGTCAGACGTACAGCAGAATCGGTAGTGTTAACCGACTGTCCCCCACAACCACTTGAACGGTAAACATCCATCTTAATCTCATTTGGCTTAATGTCAACTTCAACATCATCTACTTCAGGAATGACAGCCACTGTAATCGCTGAAGTATGCACACGCCCTTGAGTTTCAGTATCAGGTACACGTTGTACTCGGTGGATTCCTGCTTCAAATTTAAGTTGAGAGTAGACACCCTCACCACTAATTTGAGCAATCATCTCTTTATAACCACCAGCAGTTCCATCAGAAGAGGAGATAATTTCAACTCTCCAACCAACCTGCTCTGCATATCGAAGATACATCTTAAAGACATCAGCAACAAAGAGTGCTGCTTCATCTCCCCCTGCTCCTGCTCTAAGCTCTAAGATAATGTTTTTATCGTCATTAGGGTCAGTGGGAATCATAAGAACTTTAATCTCATCTTCAAGTTGAGGTAGAAGAGGTTCTAGTTCTAAAAGTTCCTCTTTTGCAAGGTCTCCTAATTCAGAATCACCTAAAAGCTCTTTATTCTCTTCTATAGCATCAGCTGTCTCTATGTACAAGTTAGCTTTTTCCACCAGCTGACTAAGTTTAGACTGTTCACGTCCTAAATCTGTCATTCTTTTAATATCAGAAGCAATATCTGGTGAACTTAAAAGTGTATTTAACTCATTATAACGGTCAATAAATGGTTGAAGTTTTTCTTTAAACATAGGAGAAGCCTAGTAGTGGATTTTATAAATTTTAAAAGAGTACTATATCAAATCTAAAAATAGATTTGATATAAAGAAGTTACTATCTATGCAGCAATTTTGTTAACAAGAATGTTAAGTCTACTTACTTTTCTAGCAGCTGTAGTTTTTTTAAGAAAACCTTTGCTTACCATTTTATGAATCTGCTTGTTTGCAACTTTAAATGCCTCTTGTGCTGCTGTTTTATCATTAGCTTCTGCTGCTGTTGTTACTGCTTTAACAATGTTTTTAAATCTTGTTCTGTAGTATCTGTTTCGCTCTGTTCTAGTAGCAGTTTGTCTAATACGTTTAATCGTTGACTTGTGATGTGCCATGTGTAAAATTCCTTTGTTAAGTAACTGTTTGATGTTAGCTCTTGGCTCTAAAAATAGATAGAAGAGTCTATAATTTGGCGAATTTTAGCTAAAAATCTCTTTGTATATGTTTATTTATGAATATATAGATTAAATTTTTAGAAAAACCATAAATTTACTTACTTTTCCATATTCTTTTCTCTTTTACTAATCTCTTTTTCTCTAAACTGTAACTCTCTTTCCCATTCAGAAATTTCAAGTTCTCGTTCTTCTAGTTTTGCTTGTGCCTCAGATTCTTCTTCTGAAGAAGCAGTTTTTTTAGACTTATTATCCTCTTTACTAGACGACTCTTTATGAGACGAAGCATTACTCTCTTCATCTGATTTTTCACTCTCTTCATTTTTAAGCGTTGGATTCCCTACAATAACATATCTTTTATCTGCTGCTGCATTACCCACACTATCTATAGCCGTATATATTACTGTATATTCCCCCTCTTTATGTTTGTTTATATTTTCGCAACTTGTAACAATAATTTCCCCATCTTCTTTATCTTTAGCACTAACCCCTGGTTCCACATAGGCTTCTCCAAGCTTTAAAAACAAAGGATTCTCCCCATCTATTGTAATGCTTGGTGTTGTATTGGTTTTTTTAGCTATTTTTTTCTTAATTTTTTTAAGAGTTAAAGGTTTCTTTTTATTTTTTTTAGGCTTTTCTTTTATTTTTTTAGGAATTTTTTTAATAGGTTCAATAGTTTTAACAGGCTCAATAGTTTCTACATTTTCTTTACTTTTACTCTTTAAATCTTTCATTATTTTTATATTATCAAGACTTCCAGAGCCTCTTATCACAAAACTATTTATCTTAACTATCGAGTTTCTATTGTCAAAATATCGTAAATCTTCTTCTAAATTTCTAGAAAATCGTTGCCATGTCCCACTTATAGACCTTGTACCAAGCCCATATTTCATATATCCATTGCTTCTAGCTGATGTATAAACAAGATACCTTTTCCCTAGCTTTGTCTCTAAACTTATAAAAATAACAAAATCTTCACTGTATTTCATCTGCCAATGAAGAAGCTTTTTATTTTTGGTCTCATTTATTGCTAAAATATAAGCATCTTTGGTTCCCTCTCCACTAAACTCAATAACTCTACTAGACTTAAATTCATCATATGTATTTTTAATTATTGCAGATGAAGATGGATTTAACTTCTCCCACCTACTGGTCTTTTTATCTTCTCCATCCTCATAAGTTGTAGCAGAAAGGTTTAATGTTAACAGTAGACTTATAAAAATTAACATATTAACATATTTCATATCTTGACTCTTTCTTCATAGTATATTATAGTGATATTATAGTGATATTATACCATAAAACAATAAATTATATTAATATAAAACATTAATAAACATATTACTTTAGACTTTACTACTATTGTTAATTAATGTATAATGTCAAAATTACGAAGGCAGGTGTCATGATAAAACAATTAACGCTATTACTCTCTTTTTTATTTATATCTTGCAACAGTCATCAAGGAGATGAGAACAACAATTCAAATTCTATAAAAAATAAAACTACTCTATTAAAAATAGCCAATGAGTCAAAAGATGATATTGCAGTAATATACACCAACTATAAAGAGGCTTTTTCTGTAGCAAACTCAGAAAACAAGCCTGTTTTTATTCTTTTCTATACAAAGTATTGTCGCTGGTGTACAAAACTTAAAGAGACAACTTTAAAAGATACTACACTAAAGTCTCGATTGGAAAAAGAGTTCATTGTTCTTTTTTTAGATAAAAACAGAGATAGCTATCCCAAAAAGTATAAGGTAAGAGGTGTTCCAGCAGTTTATATGACAGACAAGAATGAAGAGATATTTACCTCAATGGTTGGGTACCATAAAAATCCAAAAGATTATCTCAAATGGTTTGACTATATTAAAGTAGAACTAGGAAACTAAAGACTACTTATTGAGTATGTCTTCATAAAAGTGATAACAACTCAAAAACATCTCATTGTTTTCTATTTTAATTCTTTTATCTTTTAATTTATATGCTTTTTTTAACCTATTAGATATTTTATTTTTTTTCTTCTGCTTTCTAATACCTGAACGTTCTAAAAACTCAACTAAGGTTATCCAACATTCATCTTCATCATTTGGTATCTCCTCTACAGATAAAACTTCATCATAAATAGAAGCATTGATACTCTTTTTTGAAATTTTATTTTCCAACTCAAGCTTTTTTTCTGTATTCATATAATCAACTTGTTTCACATAAAGATTACGCATCTCTGTAAAGACCTGTTTTAAGAGTTCTATCTCACCACGCAAAGTTGTATTTATCTCTGTATTGGTCTGTTTTAAATCAGAAATACTTTCCCTTAAAACAGTAATGGTTTGCTCTTTTGAAGTCAATAACTCTTTTACATCAATAAAATGAGAGGAACTTCCCTCTTTTTCTTTAATAGAGCTGTTGTTCTCTTTTAAACTTAACTCTTCATCTAAAACAATATAAATTTTACCCTCTACATTTTTTGATACAAGAACACCTTTTTTAATCTTTGCATAAACAGCTTGACGAGATATACCTTGTTCCTTTGCATACTCAATAGGCTTAACCAATCTACTCATATAAATACCCCTTTCTACAAAAATTCCAAAATTATCTTTATAATACCATAATATAGGAGTTATGTAAATAATTCATAGAAAATAACAAAATAATTTAAAATGGTGAAGAAAGAATTGTGTAGATTTGGATGCTTCCACAAAAGTTGTGGAAGCAGTAAAGGAAAAAACTATAAACGGGCTTCTTCTCTTCTTTGTAATAAGTCCCACTTAGCATCAATGTCTTTTTGAACTTCGTCAATAACATGTCTATACTGTGGTTTAAATAGGTGTTTATAACGCCCTTGTGCTGCCATATACTCTTCGACTTTAATAGGGTTCTTTGGTCTATAAAGAATATTAAGCTCATGAGAATCAATAATCTCATAGATTGGGAACATCAATGAATCGGTTGCCAAGTCTGTAAGATTAATGGTGTCTTTTGGGTCAAATTTCCACTCTGTACAACATGGAGAAACGGTGTTAATAAAACAAGGTCCTTCAACTTCTAGTGCTTTTTGGAAACCTTTAGCCATTGACTTCCACTTATTTGGTGCAAGTTGTGCAACATAAGGAGAACCATGAGCAGCCATAATAGATACAATATCTTTCTTCTTTTGCTTCTTACCATAAGAGTGTGTTCCAGCTTGTGCTGTTGAAGTATGTGCTCCTACTGGTGTAGCCGATGAACGTTGTCCACCTGTGTTTGCATAGTTTTCATTATCAAGACAAATGTAAGTAAAGTCATGACCTCTCTCCATTGCTCCTGAAAGCCACTGGAAACCAATATCGAAAGTAGAACCGTCACCACCAAATGCTACAAATTTAACTGGAGCATCATTGTCTTTTAGTGTACCTTTTTTCTTTCTTACTTTGTGCATTACTTGTGCAGCAGTAACTGAAGTAGCAGCATTTTCAAACCCAATATGAATCCAAGAGGTATCCCATGATGTAAATGGATATACAGCTGTTGAAACTTCTAAACAACCTGTATTTGAAGAGATAACCAAGTTATCATCTGTACAGTTCATAAGCTCTCTAACAATCATAGAGTGAGCACAACCAGGACAGAGAGTGTGTGCACCCTCAAATCTATCATTATTTGTAGAGAACTCTTTTAAGTTCTTAATTGATGTAATTGCCATATCTTACCCCCTTGCCGTTTTAAAGAATCCAAGTTTTGGTCCTCTAAGACCAGAGAACTGTTGGATATCTGTTGTAATATGCCCAGCATCAGCGTGTGCTTGTTGCTCTGCAAAAATTCTTTCTGCTTCTTC
>JALUMR010000196.1 GCA_027055805.1 Campylobacteraceae bacterium | reverse complement strand
ATAGGCATACGCTATAAAGAGCAGGGAAATGCCTCTGCTGTACAGCTTGGTAAAAAGTTGGTAGAACCTGTAAAACATGAGCGTGTTCAAGCGTGGCTAGAGTTTGTAAAAAAACACCCAAATGCTTACCTTTACTGCTTTAGAGGAGGACAGCGTTCTCAAATTGCCCAAGCATGGCTAA
Source organism: Campylobacteraceae bacterium (assembly GCA_027055805.1). GTDB lineage: Bacteria > Campylobacterota > Campylobacteria > Campylobacterales > Sulfurovaceae > UBA1140. The sequence goes on along the minus strand of JALUMR010000196.1, from coordinate 18,845 downwards.
AAGAAGCAGGTATCACCATACCTCGCCTAAAAGGTGGATACAAAGCCTTTCGTGGCTTTTTGATGCAAGAGAGTGAGAAGATAACCAATGAGTCTAACACACTCATCATAGGGGGTCGTACGGGAAGTGGTAAAACGATTTTACTACAAAAACTCTCCAACAGCATCGACCTAGAGGGACTGGCAAACCATAGAGGCTCTTCTTTTGGTAACTTTATCTCAGCACAACCTGCACAGATAGACTTTGAAGATGCACTGGGTTTTGCACTCATTAAACACGCAGAACAGAAGCATCAACATCTTATTATAGAAGATGAGAGCCGTAACATAGGAAAGATAAACATTCCAAAACCACTGTATGATAACTTTAGAAAAGGCAAACTCATTCTACTTCATACGCCCATGAAAGAGCGTGTAGAGATAACCTTTGAAGAGTATGTAAGCGATGCACTAAAAAGTTATAAAGTAAGTTACGGTGACGCGTCTGAACAGATGTGGTTTAACGATGCAAACAAAGGGCTAGAGCGTATCAAAAAGCGTTTGGGGTTAGAGCGTTATGTTATGATAACAACAGCATTTACCGAAGCATTTTTGGAACAAGAGCGTACAGCAAAACTGGAACAGCACAAAGAGTGGATAGAGATGCTCTTAAAAGAGTATTATGACCCTATGTATGACTATCAGATAGAAAAGAGTGCAATGCCTATTGTCTTTGAAGGAAGTGCTGATGAGGTTTTGGCTTATATTGAAGGTTTAGGCTGCTCCAAGGAAATATAAACATGTTCAAGACCCAAGGGATACTAAAAAACAGACATATTCAAACCCTCTATGCACCCCTATTTCGCAAACAAGCAACTCCACAAGTAGAACTGGAACGTTTTGAGCTAAACGATGGTGACTTTGTGGACTGCTATTGGCACAGGCAAAAAACAAACGATAATAGACCCATAGTTACACTCTTTCATGGCTTAGCTGGTTCTTTTAACTCACCCTATATTCAAGGTATTATGAGGGCATTAGATAAGAGAGGATTTGCTTCTGTGTTGATGCATTTTCGTGGATGTTCAGGAAAAGAAAATAGGCTTCCACGCTCTTACCATAGTGGAGATACTGCTGATGCTAAAGCTTGGATAGGCTATTTGCATGAAAATTATCCAAACTCTCCTCTTTATGCTGTTGGTTACTCTATAGGTGGAAATATGCTTTTAAAACTTCTTGGTGAAGAGGGTAAAGAGACCCCACTTAAATCTGCTGTATCAGTCTCTGCTCCTATGGACTTAGCCATTACTGCAAAAACCATCAATAGAGGTTTTTCAAAACTCTATCAACAACATCTACTTAAACCATTAAAGATGGAGTTATTAAAAAAGTTCAAAAAATTTGACATGAAGTCACTTTTAAATATAGAGCAAAACAGAGTAAAAGAGATAAAAACCATAGAGGAGTTTGATGAGCTTTATACAGCACCAATCAATGGCTATGTATCAGCAGCAGACTATTACAAGAAGTGTTCTGCTAAACAGTTCTTAAAAGACATAACGATACCAACACTGATTATTCATGCCCTAGATGACCCATTTATGACTGAAGATATTTTACCATCAGAAGAAGATAAAGTCTCTAAAACCATTGAGTTTAAACTCTCAAAAAATGGAGGTCATGTAGGGTTTGTAGAAGGAAACTGTTTTCAGCCAAAGTATTGGCTAGAAGAGACTATAGCAGACTATTTTTTAGAAAAAATTCTTTAGCCTCTACTATAGTAGAAAAAGAATGGGTTGCATTTTCAATATCTCGTTCACCTATGGCAATAGTAGAACCTATACCACTGTTCTTCGCAAGGTCAATGTCGCTTTGTTTGTCACCAATAAGCCATGAGTTTTTCAGGTCAATGTTCTGTTGAGCTAAAATCTCATCGACCATACCTGTTGCAGGTTTACGACAAGCACAGTTCTCTTCTGGTGCATGATTACAGTAATGCACAGACTCTATGTTAATGTTTTGTTTTTTCAACTCAGCCAACATCCAAGTAGTCAAAGTTTCAAAATCGTTTTGACTGTAGTACCCACGCCCTATTCCAGACTGATTGGTCACTATAAAAAGTTTATACTCTTTTTTTATAAAGAGATGAAGCAGTTCAAAGATTCCATCATTAAACTCAAAATCTTCTATTTTAGAGACATACCCATGGTCAATATTAATAACACCGTCACGGTCTAAAAAAAGTGCTTTATGAAAAAGAGTTTTACTCTTCATCAGCCGTTTTCATCTCTACAAACTCTTTTAAAATACTTTCTGCTTCCTCTTCTGGCATCTCACCTGCTTCTATTTCTGAGACAATATCTTTACACTCAGCATGCATCTCTTGCAAATCTTGCAACTCTTCTTTATCTGCTATTGAAGCCATTTTTGCTTTCTCTATCATAGAGAACATCTCATCAATCGCCTCTTCTAAATCAGGAATAATCTCTTGTGTTAAAAAGTTTTTTAATTTTTCATTGCTGTTCATTCTGCTACCTTAATATAAATATAACCGAATATTATCAAATTTATCACATCTTTATAGTTAAAAATGTAACATAGTAAAAATATATAGTCATAAATATGAAATTTTTTATCTATTTTAACTTTTTTCTTACAATTTTTAACTATTATTTAAACATAAAAAAATAAAGGAAATAAAATGTCTACTCAATATATACAACAATACAAATATGATTTTTTTCATAGAAAAGAGCAAAATTAATGCAATTTATTATTAATATCTTTTTACTGGTTATACTTTACGCTTTAAAAACTATAAAATATATCTTTGCATTTATTTTACATACCAAACTTATGATAAAGTACTTTTTTTCACTCTCTCAAAGAGACAATAAAAGTGATTACTTTATTAAAAATAAATAAAAATAAAAAAGAGACTGTAACGTTTTACTACATTATTTAGTCTCTTAAACTCTCATTTAACCCATCTTCTAAATTTACTTTACCTTTTTAAAATAAATAAATTAAAAAGCCATATGTAATAACTCCTTTGCTAATAAATTCTATATTAGATATCACAAAGAAATATCTATTTCTATTAATCATACATATAAAATAATATTTATAAATATATTAAAGTATTAAAAAATTTTTTATATTATTTTCAAACTTAATATTATTAAATATACTTATTATTTTTATAAATTAAGTAAAACTACAGTTATTTTATAGAATTCTATTGATTTTTTTTTAAAACTATATTAATATTTAACATATCAATTTTAAAGGAGTTCGATATGGAGGAATTTTTCGTTATAAGAAAGACAAAGCTAGATAAGACTTGGAACTTAAGTGACCTACATCTACCCAATAATGCAATCGATTATTGTGAACAGATACTTGATATTCCAGAGGAGCATATTCTCGACGCATCTATGAGTTCAGTAGGATTAGAACTTACAGTAGTTGTCGAAGACGTAGAGGAAGATTGGTATATGCAACTCACAAGAGTAGCATAAACAGTAATCATTCCTACAGTAAAGCATGTATAGACGAGTATATATGCTTTACTTAACTTCTCTACTTTGTACTACAAGCAGAAACACCTGGAGGTGTTGTTGGCTGAACAGCTGAATTATCTGCCCCACCCTCTGCATTTACTTTCTCAATAAACGCTAACAAGTTAGACGCTGCTGTCTGATAACGCTTTGCAGTTTCGCTATCTGGATTATGAAAAGTCACTGGTTTACCTGTATCACCACCAATTCTGATTGCTGGTTCAATTGGTATTTGTGCTATAAGCTCTGCATTGTATGCTGCTGCTACCTCTTTACTTGTTCCCATTCCAAAAATATCTGACTCAGTTTCACATGAAGGACAGATAAACCCTGACATGTTCTCAACCACACCTGCAATAGGAATATGAAGTTTTTCAAACATATCTAATGAACGTTTAGAATCGTCAAGACTTACTTGTTGTGGAGTTGTTACAACAATACCAGCCGTTACAGGTACAGACTGAGCAAGTGTTAACTGTGCATCACCTGTTCCTGGTGGCATGTCGATAACTAGTACATCTAACTCTGACCATAAAATGTCACGTAAGAACTGCTCAATAGCTTTCATAATCATAGAACCCCTCCAGATAAGCGACTGCCCATCTTCCATAAGAGAACCCATCGACATCATCTCAACACCATAAGCTTGTAAAGGCATTACTTTGTTTCCTTGAATTTCTGGTTTAACGTTGTTTAAACCCATCATACGAGGAATGTTTGGTCCATAGATATCAGCATCTAAAATACCCACTTTTTTACCTTGCATCGCCATAGCAATAGCAATGTTTACAGAGGTAGTAGACTTTCCAACTCCACCTTTCCCCGAACTTACCATTACGAAGTTCTTTACATGAGGAGCAATGTTTTTACCAGTTACAGAGTTAGACATCTGCTTTGGAGGTTGTGGAGCATCTATGTGTACGTCAACGGCTAAGAAACCTAGCTTTTTAAGCTCTGTTGTTGCTTCATCTGTAAGTTGTGCCTTAACTTCAGGTGCCGATGAAGTAATGTCTATTACAATAGTTACTTTATCACCTGCAATCTCTACATTTTTAACAAATCCAAAAGTTACAATATCTTTTGTAAAGCCTGGATAGGTTACATTTTTCAATGCGTCTAAGACTGTTTCATTTGTCATTATGACTCCTATTTTTTATTTATGTTTACTTTTATAATTAATATCATAAAAGTTAGCTTATCTTGTTATAATTTTATGAAATTTACATCAATTATTACAATTAAGAGTAATTTTATCCTATTTAACTATTATTCTTCCTATCTAAAAACAAGTAGTTGGAGAACAAAATTCAATGAAAATAGCTGCATTAAAAGCTTATAAACTGTTCCAAAATATACATATCAAAGAGTTTAAGCCATTATCAAATCAAGGAAATTCAAATTTAATTTATCTACTTACTACCAAAGATCAAACCTTTATTGTACGAAAATTTCAAATTAGCCTTGACCGTAAGCAAGAGTTCTCTATTCAAAAAAAAGCTTTTTTAAAAAACATTGGAGCCAACCCCCTTCTGCTCGATGAGAAAAATAGACTGATGATTACAGCATACTTAAAAGGAAAACACCAAACAAAACTAAGCCAACAAGGGCTTAAAAAAATTGCCCTACTCCTAAAAAAACTCCATAAAATAAACGTTCCTAAAAAACGAAACAGCTTCAAAGAGAATTTTACTTTTAAAGATAAAAAGGTTAAAAAAGCGTTTATAGTGTTAGAGAAAGAGCCAAAAGAGTATGCCTTAGGACACAACGATTTACATGCTAAAAATATCATCTTCTCCAAAAGCTCCATTAAACTCATAGATTGGGAGTATGCTCGTTATTCAGACATCTATTTTGATTTGGTCTCCATTATGATTGAGTATAAATTAAATAGAAAAGACACGAACACTTTGTTGAAAAGTTATTTAGGAAAAAAGAGAATAAATCAGAAAAAAATTAAAGCCTACACGCTCATCTATAAAGAGTTATGGAGGCTTTGGTTTGAAAAGTTAAAGAGAGGGGAGTTGTAACCTTATTGGCTACTCCTCATCCTCTTGGGATTCAAGTTCTCTCTCCCCCATCTCTAACATGGCTTTGTTTAAGTGAGCTGCTGCATTTTTCTCAAAGGCATCCCAATCTTTCATCCACTTTAGTTTTTTTAACACCTCATCTTTTACTTCATAAGACTCTTTATCATCATCGTAAGCTTTTTGTCCCTCTTCTACTAAAACTTTAAGATAGTTCAAAAATGGGTCAATGGTCTCATCTTTTTTACCAGACATTCCATGCCCTGGTACATAGAGAGTATAGTTGGTATCTTTTTTAATTTGCTCCAATAGCTCAATATCTCCAAAAATACTCGAAGATTCATCAAAACTTCCTAAACGACCTTTCATAACGTTATCACCTAAAAAGACGGTTTTAGAGTTTTCATGAGTTATCACCAAGTCGGTATCTGTATGTGCTACTTTAGGATGTATTACTACAAACTTTTGTCCATCTATATCTATAGTATCACCATCGACTAACGGTTTTGTAGGAAATGCAAACTCCTTGGTTCCTTCTAAATTACCTTTGGTAGCTCTGTTTAAAATACCATACCAAACATCTGCCTCACCCTCTTTAGATACCTCTATCATATGCTTATGAGCATAAATATCTACATTGGGGTACTTCTCTACTATTGCCTTATTTGCAAACCAATGGTCACCATGTTTATGTGTATTAAATACAGCGATAATAGGCTTAGTGCTTACCTTCTCTATCTCGGCTAAAACCTTTTTTCCTACATTGTAGTTTCCACCTGGGTCAACAACTATCAGACCATGTTCAGACTCTATGACTGCTGGGTTGTTCATAAAACCTTCATTCTCTTTATTTGGACTAACTACTGGTCCATGCATAATATAGACATTATCATTGGCTTTTTCAAATTTAAACGTTCCATATTTACCTAAAGTAAATGCAGAGACATTAGTACTATTTGCATCTGTAACATTTGTATTATCGGTTTTTTGGTTTTTATCACTCATTTGAGCCACAGCTTTCATTTTAGCAAATGCTTCTTGCATAATTTGTGCTGAGTTTTTATCTTCATTGGCATAAAGATTGGTGAGTAATGAAAGTGTCATTACTGAGTAGATTATTGTTTTTTTCATAGTGTCTTCCTCATCTAATAAATTACTTTGATTATATTGTCAATTAACTAAGAGTTATAATTATTGTGTATAAAAAAAATTCTAAAAGAATAAAACGTATCTCATCTTCACTCTTAATAACACTCGTTAAATAGATTTAATTTTTACAACTTCTCTTTCAATCTCTCCAAACGACTATTTGACTTCTCTATGTCTGCCAAACTTACTTCACCACTTTTAAGTAAAGATTTCACCGTATTAATTAAAGTACTTGTTTTTACCATACTTTTTACAGACAACTGGTTTCCAAAAAGTAAAATATCATTTCCTGCATTGATTGCTAGTTTCAGAGTATTTTTTAGACCATACTTATTTTGAATAGCACCCATTTGTAAGTCATCTGTAATAACCACACCATCAAAACCAAACTCTTGGCGTAGTTTTCCATTAACCGTTTTAGCTGAAAGTGTTGCAGGGTATTTGGCATCTAATTTTTTGTTAAAAACATGAGCCACCATAACGGTATCTATCACAGCTGTTTGAGCCAACATTCGGTAAGGTTCTAACTCTATAGGTTTCCAAAGTTTTGTTACATCTACAAAACCTTTATGCGTATCACCCAACGATGAACCATGTCCTGGAAAATGTTTGAGTGCAGTGAGTACACCATTGTTGTGCATGGCATCCATAAAGATTTCACTATATTTTACAACTGTTTTAGGATTAGCACCAAAAGAACGCCCTAGTTTATAGATAACATAGTTTCTCTTATTAATCGCCAAATCTACATCGGGTGCTAAGTTGTAATTAATACCTACTGAACTTAACTCTGCTCCCATTTTATTGTAATGTGCTTTTACTTTTGCATCACTCATTTTACTTACATCTTTCGCTTTTGGAAATTTCCCATAAAAGCCATATTTACTTTTAAGACGTTGTACTTTTCCTCCCTCTTGGTCTACCGAAATTAGAAGTTTTCCATCTTTAGAACAAGCTTGAAGCTCTTGTGTTAGTTTCGCTACTTGATTTTTACTTGAAATGTTTTTAGGCTGTGAATGTTTAACAGGATTCATATCAAACAAAATAACCCCTGCTAAATTGTAATCTCTAATGTCTCTACATATTTGAGAATTTTTAGGAGCAGATGTCCCTAAAAAACCAACCATAAACATAGAACCTATTTTTTCATCTAATGTTTTTTGACTACTTGTAACAGGATTAACTACAGGCATATTTGTTTCAGCTGTTAGCACATCTTCTTCAATGATTATTTTATGATTGGCTAAAGAGGTTGTCTCTTCTGCATTGACTTGGTCTGTAGCACAACCATTTAAACCTAAAATTAAAACCAATAATATATATTTTTCTCTCATCATGATGTTACTTCTTTCAATTTTTTTATAGATTATACCAAATAGGACTAGCTTTATCTTAATAATTTCGCTATAATTCGCGAAATTTCTGCAAGAGTGTATCAAATCTCTTATTTTTAGGGCTTTCTAACAATTCCCTACCACTAAGCATAACAAACGTCTACCTTAAGTGTTTGACTATTTGGTATCAGCTGCAAAAATTGGGGTCAAATGACACCATAACATAAATAAATACTATTTAACTCAAATTATTTTATTTTCGATATGCACAGTACCGTACCCTACAAAATTTACTATAAAGAAGCAACCCTATGACATTTTCAGATTTCAATTTTAAAGAGACCCTTAACCAAGCCATTAGCGACGCTGGATTTAAAGAACCAAGTCCTGTTCAAGCTGATGCTATTCCCCTCATTTTAGAGGGACATGACTTAATTGGTCAAGCACAAACAGGTACAGGTAAAACTGCTGCTTTTGGTCTACCTATTATTCAACAAATGAGTGGAAACAAAGGTGTTGAAGCATTGGTTATTGTTCCAACACGTGAATTGGCTATGCAAGTTTCTGACGAACTTTTCCGTTTTGGTAAAACAGCAGGACTAAAAACAGCCACTGTTTATGGTGGAACAGCGTACAATAAACAGATTGACAGAATTAACCAAGCCAACATCATTGTCGCAACTCCAGGAAGACTACAAGATTTACTTAAATCAAATAGAATTACAATAAATCCATCCTTTGTAGTTTTAGATGAAGCAGATGAAATGCTTGATATGGGATTTTTAGAGGAAATTAAAAATATCTTTACGTACCTTCCAGAAGAGCGTCAAACACTTATGTTTTCAGCGACCATGCCAAAACAGATTAAAATTCTTGCAGAACAAATTCTTAATAATCCAAAGTCAGTAACCATTACAAAAAGTGAAAGAACAAATACTGACATTACACAACTTTTTTATGTAGTTGCTGACTATGAGAGAGACGATGCACTTTTAAGACTGATTGATTATAAAAACCCTAGTAAATGTATTATCTTCTGTAGAATGAAAAAAGAGGTTGATAGACTCTCATCGTACATGACAGCACAAGGATTTAAAGTTGCAGCCCTTCATGGTGACATGGAGCAGAAACAAAGAGAGCATACCATTCGTTCATTTAAACAAGGTTTGGTAGAGATTTTCATTGCAACCGATGTTGCTGCTCGTGGACTTGATGTAAACGATGTTTCACACGTATTTAACTACCATATTCCTTTTGACTCTGAATCTTACGTTCACAGAATTGGTCGAACTGGTCGTGCAGGGAACAAAGGTGAAGCTATCACTTTAGTATCTCCAAATGAGCTAAGAACCATTAAGAGAATCGAAAAAGATGTTGGAACGGTAATGGTAAGTGAAGTTATTCCTACTCGACAAGAGGTTCAAAGCCGTAAAGATGGTGATTTGTTATCTAAAATAGCCAATACAGAAGTCTCTACATCTGCTAAAGAGATGGTAAAAACACTTCAACATGACCTTGATATAGTTACCATTGCTCATCTTTTAGCAACCATTGTTCAGGAAGAGATTGATGTAAAAGGTAAAGATATTATCGGTCTTGGAAGTGAAGAGGTTAAAGCACTTATTGAAAGAGCTAAAAACTGGAAAGGTGGAGACCGAAATGGTGGTGGTCGTGGACGTAGCAGAAATAGAAGTCGTGGTGGTAATCGCCGTGGTGGAGCTGGTCGTGGACGTGATGGTGACCGTCGTGGTGGTGGAAACCGTGAAAGTAGAAATGGTGGAGGAAATCGTGGAAGCCGTAATGGTGGAAATCGTAATAGAGATTAGTCACGTATTTAATACTCCTTTTACTTATACACGATTATTACATAAATAATTGGGTATAATAAATTAAAAAATTTCTAAGGAACAAAGAATGAAAAAGATAATTTTTACTTTGGCTTTAACTTTAATAACCACCCTCTCTACGATTCATGCCGAAGAGACAACACCTACATTTACACTTACAACTATTAATAATAAAACCATTAATATTACTGAAACCAAAAAAGGTTTAGACCTTAAAGAGTTTAAAGGTAAAGCCGTACTAATAGCTCTATTTGGGCATAGATGTCCTCCCTGTCTTAAAGAAATTCCAGCACTCATAAACTTGACAAACAAGCATAAAGATGATTTAGCTATAGTCGCTATCGAAGCACAAGATTATCCAAGTGATGCCGTAAAAACCTTTGCCAAGGAGCATGAAATCAACTACAATGTTGTTCCAGGCATTAATCATAATGACTTTATCTCTTACCTTGCACAAAGAGCAGGATATTCAACCAGTATACCTCTTCCTCTTCTAATTTCTATAGATAAATACGGAGAAGTCCAAGATGTACAAGCAGGAGAACTTAGAGAAGATGAGTTTGAGTTTTTAGTTAAAGATTTAAATGAATAAGTAAATAAGTTCAATAAAAAGGGGAAAGAATGATAAACAGATTAAGTATGAAAAAAAAAATAGTTAAAATATCTATTTTATTAACAATAATGTTTACACACACAGGATGTTTCTTTGGTTATTTTGAGAACCCATTGGTTCCAGTAGAGAAGCCCACTCAAGCAACATATACGCAGCCTACTCATCAAGTAGTTAATGTGAATTTCAACGCTCCTCCACCTACGGTAGAGTGTGCAGACAATAGTTCCTCTGCTTGTAATAAAACTCCAATAATAGCTAATGAACTAAAACCTAAGTTACATACATCTACAGGTGGAGAAGTTCATAAATTACGAAGTATTCAAGGAGAGCCTATTACGATTGTAGAGCGTTCAAATGGTTTTATGTTTCCAAACCATCAAAATAAAATCGTTATTTTAGAGATGTTTGGTAAAAAATGTACACACTGTCTAAAAGAGATACCTATCCTAAATAGTCTACGAAGAAAATACAGAGGAAGAGTAGAAGTTGTTGCTGTTCAAGTTGAAGATAAAATGAGTTCATTAGAAGCAAAAAGCTTAATACGCAGACATAAAATTCGCTATCCACTGATTGCTGGTGAGTCAGCAACAAATTTACAATATAACATACAAAATACTTATGGATGGACTGGTATTTTACCATTTACTATGGTTATTAAAAATGGTGTAACAGAATTTACTTATCCTGGAGAAGTATCGTATAACAGATTAAACAACGATATAAAATCAATTCTAAGATAAACTGTTAGAAGAGGTTTACCTTCTTCTAACGATTTATATAAAAACTCTACAAAAGTGCTTCCCCTTGTAATAATAACAGAAATATATTCTTCATAAAATCTACTTTTATTCTTTCATTTGATATAATCTTATAAATTAAGATTTTAAAAAATTTTATTATATACAAAGGAATAACTACATGCTACCAGATTTTTTAACAAAAACAAATAAAACAAAAAAAGGTAAAAAAGAGAGTCATCTACGTTGGTGGGTTACACTTTTGCTTTCATTGGCACTAGCTATCGGAACATGGAACCCTTTAGGACACCATTTTATTCACTATATCTCAGCACAAGATATCTTATCAGGATTTACACCTTTTGCGATTTTAATCATGATAGGACTTTGGATTTTAGCCTTTAAATCAATTTTACAATCCATAGGATTTTCTGGGGCTATTGCAACTATTTTAATTATTCTTGCATTTATTTGGGGTCTACAACAATATGGGGTACTTGACTTCTCTAACGCTACACAAATGGGATGGACAGGAACAATTTCTATGGGAATAATTATTTGGATTGGTATTAATGCTTCCATCATCTGGAAAACATTAACAGGTGTCTATGCAACCGATACTGTAGAATCAGAATAAAAGCCATCAATGAAAAGACGATATAAAGCACTTCTTGCCATTATAATTCCTGTAATTATAATGGCTCTTCTTTCAAATTTTCATGAACCTTCATATAATTATATTATGGGCTATATGGTTGCAGTGGTACTTATTTTTAAATCCTCTCTACTTTCTCTTTGGTTCTTATCCAAACTAAAATTTCTTCATTTTCTAAAAACTTTAACTTTTTTTCAAGCCCTTCTTTTAGGAGTAAAACGTTGGTTCATAGACAACATGGTCTCTAAATGGTTAGAAAAACACATTATAAGACATTTTAAAAAACCTTTTAGAGAACTTTTTCAATACTACAATGCCATTAACTTTAAAACTAAAATTAAAAATTTTCTTATTATTGTTTTACCTTTAGGTTTAGGTATATGGATTATGTATCTTACCGATGTATTAACCCATATTGCAGTATTTATGGAGTTGAAAGTATTCGTTATTGGCTTCTTTAAGGCTCTTTGGCTTGTCTTTGCTAAAATATTTTTATGGATGACCAGCTCATGGTTTGCTCCTATTTTAGAGGTATTTGCACTAAGTTACCTCTTAACATTACTTGAAAAATTCTTAGGAAAAAACAACCCTATTAGTAGGGTCTTCAACTATGTTGGAGATAAACTCAATGATGTATTAGAATATGTAGGTCTACTTAATGACAAACATATAGAACCACTACTCAATAAAAACCTCTCAGAGCGTAGTGCAAATTATGGAAGTAAAATTTCATCAATGATAAAAAATAAAAAAACAAAAGATGAACGCCTATACTTCGACAATTTTCAAAACCTTATTTTAAAAGGTCATATCAATGCCTATTATACATTTGATGATATGGATAAGATTTCAGATAAAAAAGAGTTATATAGAATTATTAATGAAAAAACAGCTGATAATATTGATATTATTGCTTATGTTTCACGAAATGGCAAAGGTGAACTTCTAGAGGAGCAATGTAAAGATGACTACTATCATGATATTTTTCTACTCAAAGGAATTGCAAGTAACCGTAGTCATGGGATAAGAGAACATCTTCATGATGATATAGACTATACCGACTTTTGGGTACTCAATACCAGTAGACACCCTGTATGGTTAAAGAGTGATACAGGCAATATAGAAAATATAAAACTCAATGGAAATGAGATGAAATTTATAAAAACAAAAACACATCCTAGTTTTAAAAAGGGAGATATCTATTTTCAACATAACGGAGTCTCTATTACTCCTACAGCGATTTTAGATAAAAAATTTTTAGAAGAAGAAATTTTAGACCAAACGGATTAATCCATTTTCTATAAAAATTAACCCCTCTAACTCTGCCTCATAAACATGCTCTCCAAATTTCTCTATGGCTGCATCAAAGGTGGGTGAGTTTTGACAAAAATAAAAAAACTCATCTTTTTCTATAGATTCATTTTGAGGTACAACACCATATTTGTCAGCAAATTTTTCTATGTCATAAATCGGCTCTGCTAATCCATCAGCTAAAAGTTTATTGGTTCCCTTACTCTCATCTAACTTTTGAGGTAAGACAAAAATCTTTTTTCCCATTTTCAAAGCAAACTCTGCCGAACGCATAGAGCCACTTTTTTCATCTGCTTCGGTAACAATCAATACATCACCCAAAGCAACTACCAACTCATTACGTACCACAAAGCTCCAAGGAGTTGCTTTAAAAGTTGAAGGAAACTGACTTAGCATCAAGCCCTCTTTCTCTATAGCCTCTATTAAAGAACGATTCACAGCAGGATAACGAATATCTAAAGAGTTTGCCACCACAGCAATAGTGTTGTCAAATCCTGCACCATTATGAACAATGGCATCTACACCCATAGCAGCACCTGAAACCAAACAAACACCTCGCTTAGAGAGTGCTTGTGACAAAGTATACGTAAAATGTTTAGTATAAGGAGAAGGACGCCTTGTTCCTACAATAGAAATTTTTGGACGTTGAAGTAAATCACTCTTTCCTATTCCATACAACGCTTTAGGGTATCTCTTCATACTCTCTAAAGCAGAAATATGGTCAGAAATAGGAAAAATCATTAAGAGATCTTTTTATCAAAAACAGACAACTCTCCAGAAGAGTAAACCTCTCCACTCTCTACACAATAAGCAGAGAGAAGACCATAACCTTTTTTCTCTTTCATGTAGCATCCTGTGTCTACATTAACATAATGATTTTCCTCTTTAACTGTATATTTTTGAGGAGTATGCCCAAAAATATTAAAAATATTTTCTCTATCTAAAGGAATAGCTCGACTCCATAAAACTGTCGATACAAACTCTTTTTCCTCTTCTCCTTTATCACGCATATGCCATACAGGTGAAATAGCAGAGTGAGAGACAACAATCGTTCTACCTGATGAATGTTTTACTTCATCCAGTTCTAAATAAAGAGGTAATTTTTTCATCCACTCTATATCATCTTTAAATTGAAATATAAACTCTTTAATAAAAGGATGAGGAACAATCTTAGACTCTTTATAAGAGACAAGACCGTAAGAGAGAAGCGTCTCTATTCCCCCATGTTTTAACCACATATTATTCTCTTCAATCTCTTCCCCATTCTCAATAGAACGAACAAAAGCACTTCCATACTCAATCATCATCTCTTCGTGGTTTCCTCGTACACATAGTAAATTATTCTCCCTAATAAATTTAACTACATGTGCACTTTGACTCCCTCTATCTATTAAATCACCTACAAAAATTAATTGAGCCTTACTAGGTACCTTAGAAACTAAATTTAAAAGTGCCTTATATTCACCATGAACGTCTCCGATTATATAATGTCTCATTTTAAATCTTTCATATTAAACTTTATTTTTTATTATTATAACATAAAAAAATAAAAATAATTATAAAAGATATAAATTAAAATATTATTTAACAAAAATAAATATTTAATAAATTTAAAAGTTTATTAAAGTGTACTCTATAAAAATAACCTCCAATATGTCAAAGCTACTGTAAATGTAATAATAATCCCAGCAATATTTAAAAATATTCCTCTTTTCATCATCTGTGTTGTCTTAACATGCCCTGTTGACATTGCTATAGCATTTGGTGCTGTAGCAATAGGCAACATAAAGGCATAACTAGCAGAAATAGCAACAATGAGCATAAATAACATTGGGTCTAGTCCACTCTGAATAGCAAAAGGGTAAATAATAGGAATCATGATAGAGGTTAATGCCGTGTTACTTGTCAACTCCGTAGCAAATACCACACCCGAACCTATGATGAACATAAGAACAATCGGAGGTAAATAGTTAAAACTTACCAACATATTGGCAACTTCTGTCGCCAAATCTGTCTTTTGAAATGCCATGGCAATAGAGAACCCTGCCCCAAATAAAAATATAATTGCAAAAGGAATTTTTGCAAAATCTTCTTTCCATTCAAGTAAATCAACTTTTGGTAAAAAGAGAAAAAGACCAAAGGCTAAAAGTGTTAGCTTCTCATTAACATGAAAATCAAATAGAAACTTCAATATAGGATTAGCAGCTAAAATAAGTGCTAAAGATGAGAGAATCCAAACCAACTTTTTTTGGTCAATACTCAGAGGTCTCTTGGTCATATCTACTTCAACAAGTTCAAAATTCTCTTTTTTTAAGCCATATAGTAAAATCTCAGCTGCTATCACCATCATAACAATAGCCAAAGGCAACATCATCATAGTCCATGTAGCAAAAGGAATCATCTCCAACCCATTCGTTTCTATAAAATCCATTAGTATAAGGTTTGGAGGTGTTCCAACAGGAGTTATAATCCCACCAATTAAAGAGGCATATGCCACCCCTAAAAGAAGACGAAACTTATAATCTGAATTTTCTGTTAAAAATGCTGCAATAGGTATAATAAGAAGTGCTGTAGTGGTATCAGATAAAATGGAACTAAGCACCCCTGCTGTTAACATTAAAGAGTAGAGTACTCCTCTAGGTGTATTTGGAAAAATAGAAAGCAGTTTGGTAGCCAAACGTTTATGTAATTGCGACTTCTCTGTGGCAATAGCAAGTAAAAAACCACCCACAAAAAGAAAAATAGTTGTTTTGGAGTAATTCGTTACCACATCTTTAGACCCTACCACTCCAAGTACAGGAAAAAGTATAATTGGCAAAAGTGACACTACACCCATATGTAACCCGTTATTCGTCCAAAGTGTCACTAAGAAAGCTATAACTCCAACCAGTCGAGCTTGAACCTCTGAAAAGACCATGTTACTTAAAAAGTAAAATACCAAACCGATTATAATCGCATAAATAATAAGCCTATAGCTCTCTAAAAAAGATTTTAATCTACTCATATAACTTCTCCTAATTTTTAGAAATTATATCTCATTTTACTTTAGCCATTTTTTTTCTCTTATAAAACTTTAACATTATTAAACAAATGAATATGGGATATATTTAAATAAAACTTAAGTTAAAATACTATATATTATATTTAATAAAAATTCAATATAAGGAACATACTATGAAATATAATTTTAAAAAAAATATATCATTATCTATAATATCATCTATTCTGCTACTTAGTGGCTGTTCATCAACTCATGAAATCATTAGTAGTTCAGGTGTCCACGCTTACAATGAAAACTTTGGTCTTATTCAAAACTCCGAAGTAGATGCTCGTATACACGAAGAAATAGTATCTCAAAATCGTCCAGCTGAAGTTGAACACTATGCTAGTAATAATCCAAACTGGACAACTGATCTTGTTTTAGAACCTAATACATTTACTGCTGAAAACTATGTTCAAGCTCCAACCATTATTACCTATAAATATAAATTTGACCCTAAATTTTACAATGAAGCTGTTTGGAAAAGTGCAGAATAGTTTACTCTATTTTAAACTGTTAAAATATATTTTAATTTTAATATTAAAATAATTTATTAACTGTATAATTCTTAGCATTTTATTTTAAAGGATTTCTATCTTGTTAAAAAAACAATTTTTAATATTTTCACTACTCTTTGGTACAGCTATTTCACTAGAAAGCCAAGTAATTAAAGAGCGTATATATTATAAGCCCATTAAAATATCTGGCTTTAGTTTAGACATACTAGAGCGATACGATTTTAATATTAATCAAATGGATAAAGAGAACTATACAGTAGCATCTAACCTAGTCATAGGAAAGACTCCAAAACTCCAAATAGAAAAAATAGCAAAATCTAAACTTGGACTAACATACAAGTGGGGAGGAAATGGACCTTATGCGTATGACTGTTCAGGCTTTACTAAAGAGGTATTTGAGTTAAATGGTATAACTATCCCTAGAGTCTCAAAAGATCAAGCAAAAGTAGGAGAAAAAATTAGCAAAAAAAATCTACAAAAAGGTGACCTTGTCTTTTTCGATGATAAGGAGAGTTCAGCTGTAAGTCATGTAGGCATCTACTTAGGTAAAGGAAAATTTATTCATGCCAGTAAATTTCATAAAAAAATCGTAATATCCCCATTAAGAGAGTATAGGCGATTTTTTAAATGGGGTAGAAGACTAACAACAACAACCAGCTTATAAAATTTTAATAATCTATAGAGCTTATCACTCCATTAAAATCATTATTAAGTACTGTCCATTGAGTTTTAGATTTATTTAGTTCAATTACATCTGCTAACTCTAACTTATTTATACCTGTTAAAGTTAAGATAGTTGACCTAAAAATCTCATTAGAGAGTCCATAAAAAAGATGAAACTCTTTTGTATCATTATCGCTTACAAACAAGTTAATAGCTTCTCCACTCTCTGTAATTATTTGCATTGCTAATAACTCATGAATAGAAAAAACCTTTTGAACTTTTTTAACTTCAAAAAGTTTTGTTATTATCTCTTCTATATTATGATTAAATTCATATAAACCATCTATAACTGCTACTTCATAATAGGTTTTAGCACCCTTTATGACTAACTCCTTTTGTACTATATTAACATTAGAAAAATGCTCAGTAGCAGATTTTGCTACGCTATATTTTAATTTTACTTTTTTCCCTTTTACCTCAAGCACTACAGCATCATCGTTAATACTTAATGAACTTTGCTGATAATAACGGTTGAGTAAAAAGATAACTAAGGCAAAAATAGTGAGTATTATTATATTTTTCATCATGCTTTTAGTATATCATATTTTAAATAAATAGGAAAGAGTATGATATAATATACAAAAAGGAGAAATTATGTTACGTTTACTTTTAGTTGTCGCTCTATTTTTTACAGCTTGTACGGACAAGCATATGATTTTAAAAGATGTTAAACCCGTATCCAAAGAGCTTAGTATTGATATTATTTCAAAAATAACCATACCTGTTCGCGAACATGGATACCGTAACTTTAAAACAAAGGTTATAAAGACAAACAATGAACTAAACTCATTTATATCGGATGTTAAAAAACAAAGTAACTGGAATAAAAAAGAGAACTTTTTACAAAGTTTACTTCTAAAAGAGATTGATTTTAATAGATATAATCTACTTCTGTACCGTATTACTGAATCTTCAGGATCAACTGTTTTAGCTGTTGATGTTCCTAGAGGCAATGAACAAAATATTATTATCCACATAGGTAGAGACAAGCCAAATACGGGAACAGCTGACATGGCTTACTATACTTTAGCCTATAAAATCAAAAAAAATGTCAACACCATTACTTTTGATAATGATATAAAAAAAGATACTATTAGATTAAAGCACTTCTAAAACAGCCAAAGCTTGAAGATGCTCTTTTACATCATGACAACGTACAATAGAAGCTCCATTTTCAACAGCTTTACTATGGATAACTAAGGTTCCAGCCAATCGCTCTTCAGTTGGTGTCGAAACTATCTTATCTATCATGGACTTTCGACTGGCTCCCACCAAAACCTCACATCCAAACTTTTTAAAATGTCTCATATTTTTTATAAGTGTAAGATTATGCTCTAAAGTTTTTCCAAACCCTAT
>JALUMR010000195.1 GCA_027055805.1 Campylobacteraceae bacterium | reverse complement strand
AGTGGTGGGTCGGGGGAGACTCGAACTCCCGACCACTCGGTTATGAGCCGAGTGCTCTAACCAACTGAGCTACCGACCCGTTAGAGCAAAAGCAACAAATCTAAGGGTTATTTCCTTATCATCGTTAATTTTGAGTCCGAATTATACATAAAATAAAAACGAAAAGCAAGTAAATTCTCTAAAATACCAAAAAGAAGTGCAAAAATAATAAATGAAGTTCCTCCGTGGCTAAACATTGGCAGTGGGAGACCTACAACAGGAGCTAGTCCGATGGTCATTAAAATGTTGACAGTCATATAGATAAAGAAGAGAAAAGCAATGCCTGAGGAGACAACCCGTACATAATAGTCTTTTGGATTTTTAATGGCAATATACATAAGGTGCAGTATAAGGGCGATATAGAGACCAATTGTTAATATCATACCTTTAAAACCAAGACGTTCACCCAAATAAGCAAAAATAAAATCGGTTGATGATACAGGTAAGAATTTTAATTGTGTTTGGGTTGCTTCTTCTTGGTCTTGTCCATCCATGCCTCCTGAACCAATAGCAATCATAGATTGCTGAACATGATAACTGGGTTCACCCATAAAGTTGGCAATACGTTGTTTTTGGTAAGGTTTCAGACCATGAGTGTAGAGAATGGGTGCTGTAAGACCTAAAATTAAAATTAATATAACCCAAATACGAGCTTGAATACCTATCGTAAATAGAATACCGTAACCTGTAAGAAGTAGTACAAGACCTGTTCCTAAGTCTGGCTCTTTTGCTATAAGTATGAAAGGGGTAAGAATATAAAAAGAGAGCTTGGCGAACATTCCCCATGAGTATCCATGTTTAGGAGGAGGATTGCGAGATATAATATACCCAAGCATGAGTATAACAGTGATTTTAATAAACTCTGAGGGTTGAATGGTCATATGTATAACGGGTATTTCTATCCAACGTTGAGCTCCAAGAATTTTTTTACCAAAAAGTTCAACACTTAGAAGGAGAAGAAGGTTAACCCAATAGGCTAGGGGTATAAGCCATTGAAATTTACGCCATGGAATTAAAAAAGCTATAAAAAATGCAACAGCAGAAATACCATAGTAAATCATTTGACTGTCAAAGGAGTGCTCTGAAATTTCAAATACAAGAAATGATGATAGTATAAATATTGGTATAAGTTGTAGTATAAGTAGAAAATTTATCTGTTGAAGAATACGTCTGTCAAATTGGAACCAGTTCATTAAGTGTCTTTTTTAATTGTATTATATCGAAGAGAGAATTAATCTTAAGTAGTGATGAGACGAGTTTCAAGTATTTTTAGGGAGGAAATACTGAAGGGGTTTTCTATCAATTTAAAAGGAGGAATGAATGTAAACTCAATCAACTACTTAAGATATGTTCAAATTATACCTAATTCGGATAAAATTACTCTTAATTAGATAAAATTTAATGTTAATATTTATTAACATTAAAAATGACGTTTATTTGATGGGCTTTTACGACCTGATTTTTTTCTTTTATCATTAGAAACATCAGATATTTTTTTATTTCCCATCATTTTTTCAGCCAACTCTTTGGCTTTTTTAAGTTTTTGAGCCTGTTTTTTATTTTCATTGCTCTGTTTTTGTTTTATTTTTTTAGAACTAAGCTGTATATGCTTCTCAAAAGTAAAACCTTCTGTCTCTACGGTCTCTAAAGTTTTATTAATAAGTTTTTCTATCTCATGCAGTTGCTCTACCTCTTTATGGCAAACAAGTGAAAGTGCCTCACCATTTTGTTTAGCACGACCTGTTCTACCGATTCTATGAATATAGTCTTCATTTTTAGTAGGAAGTTCAAAGTTTATAACATGGGGCAAATTAATAATGTCAATTCCTCTAGCAGCTACATCGGTTGCTACTAAAATACGTAAAGTTTTATCTTTAAATGCTTGGAGAGCTTCTACTCTTTGTCCTTGACTTTTGTCACCATGAATGGCTTTTGCCTTAATGTTTTTTTCATTAAGATGCTCCACTATTTTGTCTGCTTGTAGTTTAGTATTGGCAAAAACTAAAACTTGGTGCCAGTTATGAGAGCTTATAAGGGTAGAGAGTAGGGGTGTCTTCTCCTCTTCGTTAACATAGTTTATGACTTGTTTTACTTGTTTGGTTGAAAGGTTTTCTCTGTCTACCTCTATAGTGATAGGACTTTTTAGAAATGATTTTGCTAAACTCATAATGGCTGAAGGAAAGGTTGCTGAGAACATAAGTGAGTGACGTTTTTTTAGTGTTCCATCATCTTGTAGGGTATTGATAGGGAGTTTTGAGAGAATAAAACGTATATCTTTTATAAATCCCATCTCCAACATTTTGTCTGCTTCATCAAGAATAACCATCTCAACTTCGCTAAGGTCAATGGTTTTGTTTTTCATATGGTCTATGAGTCTTCCTGTTGTTGCTATGGCAATGTTTGCACCAGAGCGAATGGCTGTGGTTTGTCCACCAAGTTTGACCCCACCATAAAGTGCTACTGATTGGTGACTAAACGCTTTTCCATACTCTTCTACTTTAGCATGAACTTGCAAAGCCAGTTCTCGTGTGGGTACTAAAATAAGAGCTTTTATTTTGTATCGGTCATCACCCGTTCTTTTAATATCACGCTCTTTTAAATTTTCCAACATAGGTAAAACAAAAGCAGCTGTTTTTCCTGTACCTGTTTGAGAAGTGGCAAGTATGTCTTTACACTCAAGAAGTAGAGGTATGGTTTTTTCTTGAATCTCTGTGGGATTGGTATAACCAAGTTCTTCTATGGTAGTTAATAGTTTTTTTGAGAGTTTTAGGGCTTTAAATGACAATCTTTTTTCCTTATCACTGGTGATATTATTTTGGTATTATATTATAGTTTCGATATAATCTATGCAATAATAAATATAGGACTCCCATAGATGCAATTTCAAGAATTTAAGATAGAAAATTTAGAACAGTTTCCAAAAGATTTAGGAAAGATGTTAGAAGAACAGTTAACAACCATAGATAGCATCACAAAAAATGATGACTTTACTTACGAAGGGGTACTTAAACCCTTACAAGACCTTGATGAAGAGCTTGAAAACTTTTTTACACCACTTTCTCATTTGAACTCTGTAGAGAACTCTGAAGCTACACAAAAAGCGTATGAAGCGTCTCTTCCTCAGCTCTCTACATTTTCTAGCCAAATAGCACAAAATGAAGCTCTTTTTGAGAAAATAAAAAAGATATCTTCAGATGAGTTAGAGGCTAAAAAAGTAATAGATGATAATGTTAAAGATTTTGTACTCTCTGGTGCAGAGCTTCCTTTGGAGCAAAAAAAAGAGCTGGAAGCGATAAATCTAAAACTTTCAGAACTGGGAAATAACTTTTCACAAAACCTTTTAGATGCTACGAATGATTATGAACTAATAATAGAAGATGCAAAAGATGTAGTAGGTATTCCTGAGAGCGACTTGGCTTTAGCAAAAACAGAAACAGATGGAAAGACGGTTTATAAGTTTACTTTACAAATTCCAAGTTATTTGGCGTATATGACCTATGGTGTGAACAGAGAGTACCGAGAAGAGTTGGCTAGAGCCTACTCCTCACGAGCACCTAAAAATGCAGAGGTAATAGATGAACTTATGGAGTTACGACAGAAAAAAGCCAAGCTTTTAGGGTTTAACTCTTATGCTGAGTACTCTTTGGCAACCAAAGATGCTCCTTCAACTACTGCTGTTACAGACTTTTTAGAAAAGTTAGCAGATGAGGCATTTCCTCAAGCTAAAGTAGAGTTAGAAGAGTTAAAAAACTATGCACGAGAAGTAGACAACATCTTCTCATTACAATCATTTGATGTAGCATACTACTCTGAAAAGTTGAAAAAAGAGAAGTTTGATTTTGATAACAGCATGACCAAACCCTATTTTGAAAAGCAACGTGTACTTAGAGGTCTGCTTGATGTAGTCTCTGAACTATTCTCTGTAGAGTTTAAAGAGGTAGAGGTAACGGTATGGAATGAAAAAGTTAAAACCTATGACATATATAAAAATAGTAAGCTCTCAGGGCGTGTATATTTTGATTTGGAATCAAGAAAAGAGAAACGTGGTGGAGCATGGATGCACAACTGGGAGACCCACTTTGTAAACACAAAAGGAGAGAAACACCTGCCTTCTGCTTTTATAGTTTGTAACTTCTCTCCATCTACCGAAGATAGCCCAAGTCTTTTAAGACATGATGATGTGGTAACACTGTTTCATGAGATGGGTCATGGTATACATCACCTCTTTGGAACCTGCACAGAGCGTTCGGTTTCGGGTATTCATGGTGTGGCATGGGATGTTGTAGAGTTCCCCTCACAATTTTTAGAAGCCTTTGCTTATGAAAAGCCTATTTTAAAACGTTTTGCTTTTCATCATGAGAGAGGTGAGCCTATGAGTGATGAACTTTTAGACAAAATAAAAGAGACAAAAAACTACCAAGCTGCAATGGGTATTTTAAGACAAGTTGAGTTTTCACTATTTGATTTTAAGTTACATCTACAACTTCACAAGGGTGACGAAGTTCAAGAGCTTTTAAATACTATTCGTAAAAAAACAGCTCTACTAGAAGTACCTGCTTACAACAAGTTTCAAAATGGTTTCGCTCACATTTTTGCTGGTGGTTATGCTGCTGGTTACTACTCGTACAAGTGGGCAGAAGTGTTAAGTGCCGATGCATTTTTTGCCTGTACCGATGAGAGTGGATTTAACCAAGAAAAAGCAGATGGTTACTTAAAGTATATTTTAAACAAAGGTGGTTCTGTTGATATGAACATACTCTATAAGGAGTGGTTAGGAAGAGATGCCAATGTTGGTTCTTTGTTGAAGTTATATGGAATAGAGGCATAGGAGTCTATAGAGAGACAAATATATGTCTCTCTAATTTACTTAAACATTAAACCTAAAGTGCATTACATCACCATCTTGGACAATGTACTCTTTACCTTCAAGACGGTTTTTACCAGCCTCTTTTGCACCTGCTTCACCACCAAACTCTATAAAGTCTTCATATGAGATAACCTCTGCACGAATAAAACCTTTTTCAAAGTCATTGTGGATAACAGCAGCAGCTTTAGGGGCTGTAGTATTTTGACCTATGGTCCAAGCACGAACCTCTTTTACACCAGCTGTGAAGTAGGACATTAGACCCAATTTGTTAAACCCTTTGTGGATGATTTGTTCTAGTCCACTCTCTTCGATTCCGAGGTCACGTAGCATCTCTTCACGCTCTTCATCGTCAAAGTCTACCATCTCCTCTTCCATTTTGGCACAGAGTTTAATGACTTCAGAGTTCCTTTCACTTGCATAAGCTTTAAGCTTAGTTACAAACTCATTGTCCTCTTCGAGACCATCTTCATCGACATTTGCTCCATACATAATCTCTTTAGAGGTTAGTAGGCGTAACTCTTTGTTCATCTCAAGAAACTCATCACTCTCAACATCAGTAAAGGTAGAGACGGGGTTGTTCTCTGAAATATGCTCTAAAAGTGCTTCTGCTATAACAAGTTGAGCTTTTGCATTTTTGTCATTTCCTCTTGCTTTTTTGTCAAGGAGTTTAATACGTTTTTCAACAGCATCTAGATCAGCAAAAAGAAGCTCTTGTTCAATAATCTCTACATCACGAATAGGGTCAATGCTACCTTCAACATGAACAACATTTTCATCTTCAAAACATCTTACAATATGTAAAATAACTTCTGTTTCACGGATGTTACTTAGAAACTTATTTCCTAAACCTTCACCTTTACTCGCACCCTTTACAAGACCAGCAATGTCTACAAAGTCTAAAGTAGAGTATTGAATTTTTTCAGGGTTAACAATCTTTGCCAATTCTTCGAGGCGTTGGTCAGGTACAGGAACAACTGCTTTGTTTGGTTCTATAGTACAGAAAGGGTAGTTTGCACTCTCTGCGTTTTGTGCTTTAGTAAGGGCGTTAAATGTAGTTGATTTACCTACGTTTGGTAATCCTACAAGTCCGATGCTTAATCCCATAAATATCCTTAGTTTAAATAATTATGGAATTTTAGCGAAATGTTGGTGAAGAGGGGGTTAGTCTCTTCTTTTTCGTTTCAATTCTCTAAGGTACAATAAAAATGAGTAAGTGATTTGAAAGAGTAAAATTCCAACCAAGTCAGCAAGTACATCAGCTGCAGATACTTCTCTGTAGCCAGTAAATGACTGAAGTATTTCAATAAGTATACCAAATGCAAGTAGTGAGAGTATGTTTCTAATACGTGTAGAAATACTGGATGAAGCACGATTTAGTAAAAAAGAGAGTACAAAAAAAGCTGAAGCATGCAGAAATTTATCTGCATGTTCAAAATGAAAAAAATGGTTTCCATCATCTGGAATAAGTGCTTTATAGAGTACAAATATTACAGTTATAAAAAAGAGTATTTTAAACTGATTTCTATTGAGTATATGTAGGTATTTGGTCATGTTTATTTTGCCAATTTTTCTAAAAGTCTAAGTGTTGTCCGAACACCAGCACCCGATGCACCATGGGGGTTTTCTCCCCATGTGTGTTCTACAAAGGCAGGTCCTGCTATGTCGATGTGTGCCCATTTGTCTTTATGATTATCGTCAATAAACTCTTCTAAAAACTGACCAGCTGTAATGGCTCCACCATAACGGGTGTTTGAAATGTTACAGATGTCTGCTATTTCGCTTCCTAATGATTTTTTTAAATAACGGTTAAAGTCCAGTTTAGTTGCAAATTCACCAGCAGTTTTTGATGCTTCTATATACGCATCTTTAGGATTGTCACTGTTACCCATAACACTTGAAGTATAGTGACCTACACCCACTACTGATGCACCTGTAAGGGTTGCAAAGTCAAAAAGATAGTCAGCTTGAACTTCTTGTTGAGCGTAACATAAGGTATCGGCTAAGACCAAACGACCCTCTGCATCTGTATTTCTTACCTCAATAGTTTTTCCATTCTTTGCAACTAAAACATCATCTGGTTTATAAGCATCTCCACCTATCATATTTTCAACTGCACCAATAAAACCGTGTACTTCAATAGGTAAGTTCATTTCAGCTACGGCTTTCATGATTCCTAAAACAGCAGAACCACCACTTTTGTCAGACTTCATAGTTACCATATAGTCACCTGGTTTGAGGCTGAGTCCACCTGAATCATAAGTTAAGCCTTTCCCAACCAAAGAGACAACAGCCTTTGGATTTTTAGGCTTGTGTGTCAAATGAATAACACGTGGTTTATGGCGAGAAGCACGAGCAACAGCAAGAAGTGTCTCCATTTTCTCTTCTCTTAGCTGTTTAGGTTTTAAAATTTTACACTCTAAGCCATTGTTTTTTGCCAGTTCCTCAGCAATATTTGCCAAAGTATCAGGGAAACAGTCTTCAGGAGTGGTGTTTACTATGTCACGCGTAAAATTAGTGGCTTCTGCTGTTATCTCACCATTGTCGAGTGCGATAACACATTTTTCTATGTTAAGCTCATACTCATTATAATCCTCTAAAGAGATAATAATCTTTTCAATAGGTTGCTTTGCTTTTTCACTTTTATATTTGTCAAAGCTATAAGCTCCTAGTTTAAATCCTTCTACCATGGCTCGAATAACAGCTGTACATTTAGGGTGGTTCATGTATGAAGCTACTTTTACTGTTTTGTACTCGGTAGGAGATAAGCTTTTAATGGCTATGGCAACAGCTGTTCTTACATTGACACTTGAGATTTTATCAATCCCAACATAGAGTCTATTTTTATCTATAAATAGATAGTTTTCATCTTGTCCCGCTGAAAAACCAGCTTTGTTGAGAAGCTTTTTATCTTGTACAAAACGATGTTTAAAATTTTTATCTACTATTATTATAAGCTCTAAATCGGCTTCTATTTCATTTATGAGGTTATTGGTTACTTCAAAATTCATGGGGTTCCTTTGGTAGGGTGTAGACCCTGTCTACACCGTGTTATTTATAGTTAATATTTAAATTTGCAATTGTCTATTTAATGGTGTAGTCGGGGACTACACCCTACGGTTATCTAAACTGCTCGGCTAAAATATCTTGTGCTTGTATCATGTCTTTGTCTCCACGTCCAGAGAGGTTTACTAAAATGGTCTTACCCTTTATATCCTCTTTTTTCATTTTTTTCAAGTAGGCTATGGCATGTGAACTCTCAAAAGCAGGAATAATTCCTTCAGCTTGTGAGAGCCAAACAAAAGCATCTATGGCTTCATCATCGGTAATATGGTCATAGGTTACTATGTTGTTGTCTTTAAAGAAAGCATGTTCAGGTCCAATTCCTGGGTAGTCTAAACCAGCAGAGATGGAGTGTGCCTCTTGAATCTGTCCATCTTCATCTTGAAGTAGGTAGCTTAGTTGTCCATGTAGAACCCCTGGGCTTCCTTTTTTAAGTGAACATCCATGTTTAGAGTCGAGTCCTAAACCACCAGCTTCTATACCGATACACTCAACTGACTCATCTTGTAAAAAGTGGTTAAAAATACCTAAAGCGTTTGACCCACCACCAATACACGCAATAACTTTGTCAGGTAGACAACCCTCTACAGCATTGAGTTGAGCTTTTGCTTCCCAACCAATAATAGACTGAATATCACGTATCATCATAGGGTAGGGGTGTGGTCCAGCAACCGTTCCTATAATGTAGTAAGTATCACGAGCATTGGTTACCCAGTGGCGAATGGCATCGTTCATGGCATCTTTTAGACTTTGGCTTCCCGACTCTACTGCATGAACTTTTGCACCAAGAAGTTTCATTCTAAAAACATTCAGCTCTTGACGTTTAACATCTTTAGCCCCCATGAAGACTTCGCACTCTAAACCAAAGAGAGCAGCTACAGTTGCTGTAGCTACACCATGTTGACCTGCACCTGTTTCTGCTATGACTTTCTTTTTACCCAAACGTTTTGCTAAAATAGCTTGAGCTACCGTATGGTTGATTTTATGAGCACCTGTATGGTTAAGGTCTTCACGTTTCAAGTAAATTTTGGCATCCAACTCTTTGGAGAGGTTTTCTGCAAAGTAAAGAGAAGAGGGACGACCTACATAGTTTTTGTAGTAGTAGTCAACCTCTTTCCAAAAATCTTCGTCAAAGCGTACAGCTTCATAGTCAAGACGTAGTTGTTCAAGGGCAGGCATGAGTGTTTCTGGAACAAAACGCCCACCATATCTATGTTTATCATCTTGTGAACCAAAGTGACCATTATTGTCAGGGTCATGAGGACTTGGTTTAGGAATATAAATAGTTTTTTCTGTCATTAATTTTCTCGATTTCTTGATAAGTAGTGGATTATATCGAAATAACATTTATTTTGTTTGTAATTATTAATTTGAAAAAATAAAAAGTATTATTCTATAATGTAAGTATAATAATATTTTTTGTGATTTTTTGTATTTTATTTAACATTTATGGCATTTTTATGTTTATTAAAGTTTAAATCTATTATAATTGTGTCTCAACGGCATATAGGTGACGGTCTAGCTCTCCCCTATTTCCTGAATTAGTATGGTTTGCTTGTAAGAGTAGATTGTCTATTAAGTCTAGATTTGTCATGTATATTTATTTTATTATAAGTATGCCGTTGAACTCCCTAAGATTGCATAAGGGTTATTATTTTGAATTTATTCGAAATATCCTTTTTCTTTGTTTTTTATAACACTTATGTAATCTTTAATTACTCCATTCATTGAGATATAAACACCATTTTTATTTATAGCATTTAGATAGCCATAAGCAGAAGCAAAGTTGGCTGTAGCCTCTATGGGGTCAATAGAGTAGGGAAGCATGGCTCCTGTAAGTATTATCTCTTTTTCTAAATTTGCTTCATCTAAAAATTTAGCACTTTTATCTATGGTGTCTGTTCCATGAACAATTATAATGCTCTCTTCATAAGACTCTTTAATAGTTTTTACTAAAGTTTCTCTATCTATATTATTTATATCTAAACTGTCTTTACCTACTATATTTATGATTTTAAAGTCATTTAACCAATGTTTAGCAATATCATTTAGTGCCTTGCCCTTTAAATCTATATCCAAATTTCCAGTTAGTGGATTATAGACTTTATTAAAGGTTCCACCTGTATTAATAATCAATATTTTTTTCATTTTTATCCTACTTTATATGTTTAACTTATATTCTACCTCAATCGTGATAAAATGCGACAATAATTTACTATTGGAGAGAATCATATGATAATGAAGGGCAAAAAAGGGATTATCCTTGGAATTGCAAATAAGAAGTCGATAGCTTATGGAATCGCAAAAGCGTGTAAAGAGCAGGGTGCTGAGATGGCTATTACATTTTTAAATGAGAGGTTTGAACGAAAACTCGCACCCATTGCAGAAGATTTGGAGTGTGGTGCGAAATTTTACCCTTGTGATGTAAGTAAACCAGAAGAGATAAAAGCTCTTAAAGAGTCTATTGAAAAAGATATGGGTCAGATTGACTTTATTGTTCACTCTATTGCCTTTGCTCCTAAAGAGGGGCTGGGTGGACGTTTTATAGATATTCCTAAAGATGCTTTTGATATTGCCATGGATATTTCAGTTTATTCACTTATAGAGATAACCAGAGAGTTAAAACCTGTATTGTCAGATAACTCTTCTGTATTGACATTGAGCTACTTTGGTGGTGTGAAGTATGTACCAAATTATAACTTGATGGGTGTTGCAAAAGCAGCACTTGAAATGACGGTTAGATATATGGCTGAAGATTTAGGTAAAGATGGTATTCGCGTTAATGCTATTTCAGCTGGACCGATTAAAACATTGGCAGCAGCAGGGATTGGTGACTTTTCATTTTTGTTAAAATGGAATGAAGCTCATGCACCTTTAAAAAAGAATGTCACTATTCAAGAGGTAGGTAACTCTGGTATGTATCTACTTTCAGATTTAAGTTCGGCTGTAACAGGTGAGGTTCACTATGTAGATAATGGATACAATATTATGGGACTTCCTGCTGTTGATTTTGATGAAAAAGGCAAAGCAACCATTGCATGGAATGGTACAGATAAACGTTAGTGGAAGATTCAAAAGAGTATTTAGCAAAAAAATCTTTTTTTGCTAAGATAATAACTATTTATGGACGTAACGCAGTTTTAGAAGTTTTGGAAGATGATACCATTACCATTCATAAGCTTCATTTTGCAGACTCTAATAAGTCTGTAACACAGTTAGATAGAATGGTAAGCATAGCCAAAAGTAGAAATATAGAGATAGCTTATCATGATAAAAAGGCTTTATCTCGTATTTCTAAAAATGCAAAACAAGACCAAGGGGTGGCTTTAGATATAGTGCTTGACCATGCTTTAAATGAAGATGAGTTTTTAGCGAAAAATAGCTCTTATAAGGTAATAGCACTTGATGGTATTCATAATCCACAAAATTTAGGAATGATTATACGTTCTTGTGCAGCAGGTGGTGTAGATGCTATTATTTTACCTACTAAAAATTCTGCACAGATTTCACCATTGGTTATAAAAGCTTCAGTAGGAACACTCTTTAAACTACCTATTATTAAAACAAATTCATTTATAAAAACCTTAGAGAAGTTTAAAACTGAAGATGCTAAGTTGTATACACTTTCATCTCATGCAAAAAACTCTTATAAATATGAAGTTTATACCAATAAAACTATTTTTATACTTGGTAATGAGAGTGAGGGTGTTAGTAAAGAGGTAGAGAAGCTTTCAAACGCTTCTATAGTAATACCTATGCAACGAGGTGTGGAGTCGCTTAATGTAGCTGTTACGGCTTCCTTATTAGCATTTTTATAAAAATCTTTTCATAAAGAGATGAGTTATATCATCATCTCTTGTTTTAGTTTCTCTTGATTGAGCTTTTTAATTAATTTTAGTGAAAGTTCACCATAGCGTTCTTCATCCATACCCAACTTTTCAAGTAGAGGCTCCATCTCATCTTCATTTGCCCAAGCAGATAAAACTTTAAACTCTTTTTTTGTTAGTTTTACTTTTAAAATAGCTTTTAACTCATTTTCATCTTTTAATGGACTAATAAGTTTTCTAATGTGCTTTTCTACTTCATCCATTAATGGTGTTTCTTCATTGTCTATATTCATTTATCGTTCTCTTTCATATTTATTCTTATCTTCATCTATTATGCTTTGCATATCTATTTGAAGATTTTTATACCACTCTTTATCACTTTGGTCAACTTGGAATGTATCGAGATAGTGTATGTGTACGGTTGCACTGTGAGCTGTTTTGTTATGTTCATTAAGTAGTTTTTTACTGTTGGTTATAACTATAGGTTGAATACGAAGTTCTAACTTATTTGCTATAATACGTGTACCACCCTTAAAGGGCAATAACTCTTGTTTGTCGGTTCGTGTTCCTTCAGGAAAAATAGCAACCACTCTTTTATATTTCTCTTTAGTCTCTTTTACATCTTTAATAAGTTTGGTAAGACCAGTTTTGTTTTCTCTGTCAACTTCTATCATGTTTGGAAGTTTTAAAACATAACCAAACCAAGGAGCATCAAAGAGTTGTTTTTTTGCTACCCAACGAAGGTCTGTCTCTTCTGCCGCTTCCATTGCGATAATGTCAATAATACCTTGATGGTTCATAACAAACATATCGGCATTATTGTCTCTTTTCCCATGTGAGACTATTGTCCCCCCAATGAGGAAGAGCATGACTCTATTCCAATAATGTAAAATATGATTTCGTTTATTTTTTAAAATAAACATAAGTGGAACCATGATTCCTGCAGCTATAAAAGATATAACTGCAGCACCATAGTAAAATCTAATTGTCGCAAATATCTTCATGTTTAATCCATCCTACAACACCGTGTTTATATTCTATTTTTATAAAGTCATTACGCTCTGCTAATTTTGTAGTTGTAAAACGTTTATCTATATGTATACTTGTTGTGCTGTTTGATGCAGGAACAATATAGAGTGGTGAACCCTCTTTTATACACACTTTGGCCAAAGCTGTATAAAATGTTAAGAGAACAGCAGCCGAGATAACAGAAAGAATTAAGTAAAAAAAGTCTCTTTTCCATAAGAAAAGCAATAAAAATAGAATGGCTAATGCTATAAATGTGTACTTTTTAAGTTTTTCAAAACTATCATCTTTAGGGTTAAGGTCTGTTTGTGCTGCAACAGAACCATCGTGTAAATTTATTGGAATAAATTTATCAACAAATGTCTGTTTTATAGTGTCAAAATATGAAAATGTAAGTGATTTTTTTTCAGCTGGTAGAACAATATAGTATTGAATTTCCATTTTAGAACCTATGCGTTTTGCATTTTCTACACCATCTTTTAATGCTGAAGGAACAAATATGTCTTCAAGATTGGCATCATGCGCTTCTATAGATATAGCAATAAGGTTTGAATGCTCATCAAAAACAGATACTTGATGATTCTTGATTTTTAGACCTGAAGCGATAACGCCTGAAAAGTTATCTTTTTGAGGAAGCTCTTTAACAGGAATTTTAATAGCATGTAGTTTCTCTTTCTTTCCATTCACTTTAACCGTTACACTAGGAATTTTAAATAAAATTTCTGTTGTTTTAAAGTAAAAAGTATAAAAAGTTTTTGTGCCATTCCGAATAATAACAGGCTGTTTTAAAACAGGTACTTTATTACCTTCAAAGTAAAATTTAATATTTTTAGAGTGAGCAGTTGTTGTCAAAAAGCTTATTGGAAAAACTTGTTTTTCATATACTTTATTTGGGACATAACTGTATTCTACATCATTTGCGAGTAGTGAGCTTGAAAATATTATAAGTAGGGTAAGTAGTGTAAAAATATATGATTTATAATGTTGCATTAAGCAATTAATCCTTCTAGCATTTTTATGCCGTCTTCTGAACCCAAAATATTTTCTAATGCACGTTCAGGGTGAGGCATAAGTCCAAATACATTTTTTGTTTTGTTACAAACACCAGCAATAGAAGTTACTGACCCATTAACCACAATAGGATTACCATACTCATCTGAATAGCGTAGTAAAATCTGCTCATTGGCTTCTAACTTATTAAATGCTTCTTCATCTATGTAGTAGTTACCATCAGCATGAGCTATAGGAATGTTTAATACTTCATCTTTTTGACACTTTTGTAGAAAATCATTACTATTATTTACGACTTTTAGTGTTTGAAATTTTGATATAAAGTGAAGACCAATATTTCTTTTTAGTGCACCAGGAAGAAGACCTAACTCTGTTAAAATCTGAAAACCATTACAGATACCTAGAACTTTTCCACCACTATTAGCATACGCTATAACAGCTTGCATAATAGGCGAAAACTGTGCAATAGCACCAGAACGTAAATAGTCACCATATGAAAAACCACCTGGTACTACAATTAAGTCTGTATTTTCTGGAAGTTTAGTCTCTTTGTGCCAAATAACTGTTGTGGTACAATTTAGCTTTTCAAAAGCATATTTTGTATCCAAATCACAGTTGGTACCTGGAAATTGTAAAATAGCTATATGTTTCATTATACTAACTCGATGGTATAGTCTTCTATAACGGTATTTGCTAAAATCTCTTCAGCCATTTTTTCTACCTCTTTTTGAGCATCTTCTTTATTATTAGATGTCAGTTTAAGTACAATTTGTTTTCCCATTCTTACATCTTCTACACCTTCAAAATTCATTGCATCTAGTGCATGGTGGATTGCTTTACCTTGAGGGTCAAGTACGCCTTCTTTTAAAAATACATTTACTATTGCTGTCATTTTTTTTCCTACTTTTTATATGTAACTTTTTTTGTTTATGAAGCAGAGGGCAGACACGGAGGTCGCCCCTACGTATAATTTTGCTATTTGTTTCCTAAAATTCGGTTAAGAACTTCTTCATAGGCAACTTTTAGTCCACCTTGACCTTTTCTAAATCGGTCTTTATCCATACTCTCACCTGTATTTACATCCCAAAATCTAAAGTTATCGGGGCTTAATTCATCTATAAGAATAATATTCCCATCTGTATCTCTACCAAATTCAAGCTTGAAGTCTACTACGGTCATCTCTTTATCGGCAAAAAACTCTTGCATGATGGTGTTGATACGTCTAGCCATAAATCTAATGTAGTCTAGTTCATCGGTATTTTTTACCAATTCTAAAATAAGACAGTGTTGGTCATTTAATTTAGGGTCACCTAGTTCATCATTTTTATAGTCAAACTCAACCAATGTAAATGGAAGTACTGTTCCATCTTCTATGCCAAGGTTTCTACTAAGACTACCTGTAGCGATGTTTCTTACGATTACTTCTATAGAGATAACTTTTGCTTTTTTATGCAACATATGATTATCATCTAACATCTCTACAAAGTGGGTGTTCACTCCTTTATCTTTTAAAACTTTAAATAGTTCAGTAGAAATTTTGTTATTTAAGGCACCTTTTCCCTCTTCACTAGACTTTTTTTCACCATTAAATGCTGTTAAATCATCTTTAAATTCAGAAATTAGAAGAGTTTCATCTTCTGTGTTCCAAATTTTCTTTGCTTTACCTTCATAAAGTAATGCCGTTTTCTTCATTTCACTTGTCCTTATATGTTGTTTGTAATCATTAATGCTTTTAGTATGTCTATGGCACTTTTAAGTTGAGCATCTTTATATATTTGCTCTTCTGTAATATGTGTTTTATCTATAGTTTTATTCTTCTTCTCACGTACTCCATCAACTTTTTCTAGTTCACTTTCAAGGTGTTTTTGTAAATCTTTCTCTTTAATGGAAATTCCCTCTTCAGCTTTTTTGATTTCACCATAGGCTACTTCTATGTCAGGTGTTACCCCCACTGCTTGAATGGTTCGTCCACTTGGTAAGTAGTAACGAGCTATGGTTAGACGTAAAGCTTCATCTTGGCTGATAGGCATAACCACTTGTACTGAACCTTTACCAAATGTTTTTTTACCTACCACTACAGCTCTTTTGTGGTCTTGTAATGCACCCGATACAATTTCACTTGCACTTGCAGAACCACCATTAACTAATACAACCAATGGAGTATTTGTATTTGTACCTTGAGCTGTTGCATTGTAAACAACATTTTCTTCAGCTACTTTACCTTTTTGACTTACAATAGCACCTTTATCAACAAACAAATCAACCGTACCAATGGCTTGGTCTAAAAGTCCACCTGGATTGTTTCTTAAGTCTAGTATAATTCCAGTTCTTTCTGGGTGAGCCTTCAAGGCTTTTTTGATACCCTCAACTACTTTTTTATCAAAAGAAGTAACTCTTAAATAAAGAATGTCATCTCCAATAGTTTTAGAGTAGACCGATTGAATCTCTATAATGTCACGTATAATCTTGATTTTAAGAGGCTTGTTTTCTCCCTCTCTAACAATCATAAGTTCTATAGAAGTGTTTGGTTTACCACGCATAATAGATACAGCTTTGTCTATAGTCATACCCATGGTAGCAAGGTCATTTATCTTTAAAATAATATCACCAGCTTTTATACCTGCTCTATCAGCAGGAGTACCTTCTAAAGGAGCAATAACAGTTAATGCACCATCTTTCATACCAACAGTAATTCCTAAACCTCCAAATTCACCATGGGTTTGTACTTGAAGCTCTTTAGTCTCTTTAGCATCCATAAAGGAGGAGTGAGCGTCAAGGTTAGAGAGCATTCCTTTTAGTGCATTATTAATAATATCACTGGCATTAATGTCATCAACATATTGGTCTTCTATTATTTGTACTATTTTTGTAAATTTCAAATAAGCTTGAAGTTTTGATGTTTGTTGGCTACTTGATGATTCAGCACTCTCTGCATTTGCAGAGGTAGCGAAGATAAGTGATGCAGTTATAGTAGAAATGAAGCCTAAAAGTATTGCTTTTTTATTTTTAATTATCATATTTATTGTTAGTGTCCCATTGTTTTTGAAATTGTGATAATCATCCAAATAGTAGAATTATTTAAATGTTGCCATAATTAAGAGCTATATTTTATCAAAAATTACTAAAAGTTCACTAATATTATGCTAATTTAAATTAATAATCTTACACATAAATTATGTGATATTGAATTATATTGTAATATAATTCAATATCTCAATTGAGTTGTTAAACATTTTATTGCAACAAAAGTGGCATCTTTTTATCAAGGTTTTGATATACAATTAGAAAAAATAAAATAAATAGGAATAACGATATGAATATTTTAGAAAAATTAACCAATCAGATGACAGGGGCGATAGAGTCATCAGTCTCTTTAGCTCTGCATAATAAAAATCAAGAGGTAGACCCCTTACATGTATTATGGGGGCTTTTGACCAATACCAATTCATTGTTACATCAAGCACTTAACAAAATGAATACCGATAAGGCTGCCATAGAGTTAGAGGTAAAGAGTCTTGTCAATAAACTACCAAAGGTCTCTACCGTGACCAAAGAGAGTATTCGTCTCTCTCAAAAGATGGTAGCTTCACTACAAAAAGCAGAAGGGGTTATGACAGCTAATGGTGACCAATATCTTGCTGTTGATGCGTGGATTATTGCCAATATTGATGAAGATTTTATACAAGAGACTTTAGGAAAATATGTTGATTTAATTGAGTTTAAAAAGACGTTAGAGTCGATTCGTGGTGGAAAAAGTATTGAGTCTCAAAGTGCAGATGAAGCGTTAGAAGCGTTAGAACAATATGGTATTGACCTCAACAAGAAAGCACTTGACGGAGAGTTAGACCCTGTTATTGGTCGAGATGAAGAGGTGCAACGTATGATGCAGATTTTGATTCGTAAGACCAAAAATAACCCAATTCTAATCGGTGAACCTGGAACGGGAAAAACAGCGATTGTTGAGGGGTTAGCACAGCGTATTGTTAACAAAGAGGTTCCTCTTAGTTTACAAAATATGCGTGTCATTTCATTAGATATGAACCGTTTAATTGCAGGTGCTAAATATAGAGGTGAGTTTGAAGAACGCCTTAAAGCCGTGATTGATGAAGTAAAAGCGTCCTCTAATATCATTCTCTTTATTGATGAGATTCATACGATTATTGGAGCAGGTGGAAGTGAAGGTGGTAACGATGCTGCTAACATTTTAAAACCAGCTTTGGCACGTGGAGAGTTACGTACTATTGGTGCAACAACCCTTAAAGAGTATAGAAAATATTTTGAAAAAGATACAGCTCTTCAACGTCGTTTCCAACCTGTTAAAGTTGATGAACCAAGTATCAACGAAGCGTTGCAGATTTTAAGAGGTATTAAAGAGAGACTAGAATCACACCATAATGTAACCATTACAGACTCAGCATTGGTAGCAGCTGCAAAGCTTAGTGACCGTTACATTACTGACCGTTTCTTGCCAGATAAGGCGATTGACCTTATTGATGAGGCAGCGGCTGAGTTAAAGATGCAAATTGAGAGTGAGCCAACTGACCTTGCTAAAGTTAAACGTCAATTAGCAACTCTTTTGGTTGAAAAAGAGGCTCTTTTAATGGAAGAGAGTGACAAAAATAGTAAACGTCTTAGTGAGATAGAGAAAGAGTTAGCAGACCTAGAGGAGAAAAAAGCCTCTCTTCAAAGTCAGTTTGAGACAGAGAAGCAGGTGTTTAATGAGATTGCAAATCTTAAAGCAGAGATTGAGTCTCTAAAAAGCAAAGCAGCAATCGCTCAACGAGAGGGTGACTTTACAAAGGTAGCTGAGATTCAACATGGACAGATTCCAGCTAAAGAGCAGGAAGTTGTAGCTCTTGAAGAGCGTTGGAGAGCGATGAGTCAAGAGGGAACACTGCTTAAAAACTCTGTTGATGAAGAGATGATAGCGAGTATTGTAAGTCGTTGGACAGGTATTCCTGTTAACAAAATGTTACAGACCGAAAAAGAGAAAATTTTAAATGTTGAAAATATCTTAAATCAAGAAGTCATTGGTCAAAATGAAGCGTTACACGCAGTTGCTAGAGCGATAAAAAGAAACAAAGCAGGACTTAGTGATATGAACCGACCAATTGGTTCGTTTATGTTCTTAGGACCAACAGGTGTGGGTAAAACACAAGTGGCTAAAACCTTGGCGAAGTTCCTCTTTGACTCTGAAAAGTCGCTTATACGTATTGATATGTCAGAGTATATGGAGAAACACGCAGCGTCACGTCTAGTAGGAGCACCTCCAGGGTATGTTGGGTACGATGAGGGTGGACAACT
>JALUMR010000194.1 GCA_027055805.1 Campylobacteraceae bacterium | reverse complement strand
TCATTTTTATCCTTGATTTAAAATTAATAATCAATTATATTGAAAAACAACTAAGTAATTTAACAAAAAAATATATTAGAATTTAAACGTATGGTTACTCTAAATAAAAAAATTACTCACACCCTATCCGATAAAGCACCTTAAGCTCTTTGTCCAAAGTAGCATTGAACTCGACATAGCCAATAGAGGGTTGAACACTTTGCAGGTAGAGAAACAGCATTTCATTAGAACTAATAATCTTAGGTGGGTGTTTTCCTTGATAGTAGGCTTTTCTCCAATAGCGTTCTAAACTTTTTTTACTCTTTTCTAAAATGTTTTTCTCAAAACAAATCCGTAAAGGCTTTTCATGTTTGTGGTTCATTACTAAAACTTTTGACTCACCTATAAAACGTTTTTTGTCTAAAAAAATCGCTTTAATGGTCTCTTTTGTTAGATTATCTTCAGGAAAGTTTTTATCTCCTACGACTACCAACTCAAGGGAAAAGAGTCCACCTGTCATAAGGACTAAAGAGATGAAATATCTAACCATTAAAAGAGTACCGAAAAAGAGTAAACAAAACGGTTTAAAGGTAGTTTTGTATGGTGGATGTATTCGACTTTTAGTGCTATATTACTGTTGGGTCGGTAGACGTAACCAAGCAGATAGATATTTTCTTCTACATCTAAAGCATTGTCTTTATAGCTTTCAAAACGCATTACAGCATCCTGTTTCTCTTTAAAATGCCAAGTTGACTGAACGTAACCACTATAAGGTTTATCATCACTTTTATCAGACTTTTGAGTAAAAAATTCAGCTTCTATTCCCAATTCTTCTCCATCATACATTGAACCTATACCCATATAAGTGGCTGTTTTATGGTTACTTTCTTGGTATGTTCCTAAAGAGAAACGCCATGATAAATCATCAGCCATACCATAATAAGCCAAAGCTTTATGCCTATTTACTTGAATGTTATTCTCTTGATAAGCAATATCATTGTTGTCTTGAAAAGTCACAGAAAAAGAGTTGTTTTCATTAATATTTTGATTAAATAGCACTCCTGTGGTAGCTTTAGGGAAAAAATTCCCTACAACATGTGGTGTGGTCGTTGTGTCTTGCAAAATAGCAATAGGAGTTTGATTCCAATACCCAATGTCTGAGTTAAATCGTCCTACTCTAATACTCTGTTCATCAGATAATGCATATGTCAACTGTAAGCGTTCTATGTTAAAGTCTACGTCTGAATTTCTATTACTTTTTCCATTTAAAGAGATGTGCGAAAGCTCTATTTCTCCTAATAAATCAAAACGGTTTTGATTGGCTGAAAAAAGCATTGCAATATCATTAAATAGAAATTTCTCTTCTCTTTTTTCATCGTAGGTCATGTCCAAATAGCCACCGATGTTTATAGAGCTGTTGGGTATGTCCCATCCATAACCTTCTGTTTCTGTGGCACAGAGAGAGGAGCTAAGGAGAAGTATGCTTAATAGTTGTTTGTACATTGTTAGCTCCGTTTTTAAACTAAACCACTATGGACTCAAAGTCCATAGGTTTCTCTTGGACTGAAAGTCCAATCTACTCCAACATCATATTTCCT
The DNA here is from genome assembly GCA_027055805.1 of Campylobacteraceae bacterium. GTDB lineage: Bacteria > Campylobacterota > Campylobacteria > Campylobacterales > Sulfurovaceae > UBA1140. The sequence continues at coordinate 17,884 of JALUMR010000194.1, read as the reverse complement.
AAATCTTTGTTAGAGGGAGTTCTGTGATGTTCAAGATACTCTTCCACCATTTCTTTACTCACATTCCCTGTACTCCACACTCCATAACCTATCGCCCAAAAATGCTTTCCCCAATATTGTTTTGACAACTCTGGAAACTCTATTTGTAATTTTCTTGAACTCCGTCCTTTCAATCTTTTCAATATATCACTCACTGATTTACTTGGTGCATATGTACATGGTCTTTACTTACAACTCCACTTAATATTCTTATATCTTCTGCATCACATACTTGTATTATTATCTCTCGACATCGCTTTTGTATTTCCCCTTTCAATACTTTAGAGCGATATTTTGTTACCCAAACTATATGGACTTGCAATTGACTTATTGTGTGGTTACCATTTCTCATTCTTTATTCTAACTCTTAACACATTTGTAGAAGCTAAAGCCTTGCACTGAAAGTGCATAGTTTTTACTAGCGTGGGTGGGACAATAAAAAAACAATAGTAGCAGGTTTTTATGAAAAGTTTATGAAGTTCAAAATGAAATAGCTTCTTCATAAATTATTAAATTTAAAGAAGTATTTTAAACTAATATCAATATTTAATAAAAATTTTAATATAAGATTTATATGATATAATTCACTAAAATATAACACAACAAGGTTTATATATTATTATGAAAAAAATTAACAAACTATTTTTGCCTTTATTATTACTTAGTTCTATACTCAATGCTGATGATAAAATTTACTCATTTATCGGAATTCAAACATCTGCATCAACATTTGAAAATGAATCTGCACCGACAATTGGTATTAAATATGGTAAACAATCAAACAACTATCGAACATCTATCTCTTACAACTATGGAGCAAAAGGGAGTAACTATTACCAAACAGCCATGATACAGATGGATACAGGGATTTTAACAAGAGCATTTAGAGATATTGCATTCAAACCATATGTAGGAGCTACAATAGGAGTTATGCAACAAAATGATGACTCTCTTATCCCAACAAGAGACAGAGGGTATATCTATGGAGTAAATACAGGATTTACTTATATTTTAGATGATGCTATTGACCTTGATTTAGGTTACAGATTTCTAAAAACATCAAAACTTGAAAATATAGATAAAATACAAGACGTAACTTTTTCAATGCACTACTTTTATTAGAAATAAAGTATAATGGCTCCATTAATTTACTGGAGTCATCATTGTCATTTTTTTCTTATCAAACTATTAAAAACATTCTATTTAAACTAGAACCTGAAACGGCTCACCTTATTGGTGGATTGGGTCTCAAAGCTGCTGCTTATGCACCTACTGTTCTTAAACTTGCTAAAAATCACTATTTTATTCAAGACCCTATATTAACTCAAGAACTCTTTGGACGTAAATTTTTAAACCCTGTAGGACTTGCTGCTGGTTTTGATAAAAATGGAGAATACATTACAGCCATGCCAACGCTTGGTTTTGGTTTTACAGAAATAGGTACAGTTACTCCTAAACCACAAGCTGGTAATGCTAAACCTCGCCTTTTTAGACTAAAAGAGGAACGTTCTATTCAAAATGCTATGGGTTTTAACAACCTTGGTGCTGAATATATGCTCAAACGTCTTAACAAACTCTACTTTTTTGACTACCCTATTGGGATTAACATTGGTAAAAATAAGCTCACATCAGAAGAAGATGCTTTAAAAGATTATGAAACGCTACTTCATACTTTTAAAACTTATGGTGACTATATTGTCATTAATATTTCATCTCCCAATACCCCAGGGCTTAGAGACCTACAAAATGAGAAGTTTATTACCGATTTATTTACCATGGCAAAAACCATAACCAAGCAACCTATTTTCCTAAAAATAGCACCAGATATGGAAGCACAAGATGCCATAGACTTATGTACTACAGCCGTTAATGCAGGGGCAGCAGGAATCATTGCTACCAATACGACTATTGATTATTCTCTCACAGAACACGCCAAAGAGTTTGGAGGAATTTCAGGAGCCTTGGTTCGTGAAAAATCTTTTAAACTCTTCCAAGCTATTGGTAAAGAGCTTTATGGTAAAACCACGCTTATCTCTGTAGGTGGTATCGAAACAGCAGAAGATGCCTACAGAAGAATCAAAGCTGGAGCAACACTTGTTCAAGTCTACTCTATGCTCATTTACAATGGTCCAAAGATGATAAAAGAGATAAATGAGGGGCTTATAGAGCTTCTAAAGGCTGATGGTTATAAAAATATTTCCCAAGCCATTGGTGCAGATTACAAATAAATGAAAAGTACAAAATGAAAAATTTAACCAAACTTATAACAGTAAGTATATTATTAACAGGATTATTAATGGCAAACTCACTACCTCAATACTACTCTAAAACATTAGAAAATGGAATGCAAGTTGTTGCAATACCTATGAAAAATAACTCGAATGTCATTACTACTGATATTTTCTATAAAGTAGGCTCTCGTAACGAAGTTATGGGAAAAAGTGGAATCGCTCATATGTTGGAGCATCTGAACTTCAAATCAACTAAAAACCTTGAAGCTGGTGAATTTGATAAAATAGTAAAATCAAAAGGTGGGGTTAACAATGCTTCAACCTCTTTTGACTATACACACTACTACATTAAATCATCCTCTAAAAACTTAGAGACTTCTGTGGAACTTTTTGCAGAGCTTATGGAGAACTTAAACTTAAAAGATGAAGAGTTCCAAGTAGAGCGTGATGTTGTTGCAGAAGAGCGTCGAGTACGAACAGACAACCCACCAATAGGGTACTTATACTTTAGACTTTTTAACACCCACTATGTTTCTCATCCTTATCACTGGACACCTATTGGCTTTATGCATGACATTCAAACATGGACGATAGATGATATTAAAGAGTTTCACTCAAAATACTACCAACCAAACAATGCTATTTTAATAGTTACAGGTGATATTGATGAAAAAGAGGTTTTTAAAGTAGCCCAAGAGAAATTTGGAAAAATCAAAAATCATGTAAAAATTCCTAAACTTAACGTTGCAGAACCAAAACGTGATGGAAGCATACGTCAAATTATTCATAAAGAGAACAACACTGTAGATACTATTGCCATAGCCTACCCTATTCCAAACTATGAACATGAAGACCAAGTGGTACTCTCTGCTATATCTGAGATATTAAGTTCAGGTAGAAGTAGCCGTCTGAACAAAGAGATTATAGACAAAAAGCAGTTGGCAAATACTATTTATGCTTACAATATGGAGATGACCGATAATGGAATTTTCCTCTTTATGGGATTGGCTAACCCTAACGTAAAGATTGAAGATTTAGAAAAAGCCATTCATGTAGAGATAGAGAAGATAAAATCTGGTGATGTGACAAAAGAGGAGTTAGAGAAAGTAAAAATCAATGCAAAAGCTGATTTTATCTACTCCTTAGAGGACTCTGCAAGTGTCAATTCACTTTTTGGTTCTTATTTTGTTAGAGGAAACTTAAAACCTTTACTTGAATATGAAGAGAATTTAGCTAAAATTACACCTGCATTGGTTACTAAAGTAGCAAATAAATATTTTAACGATAACCTTGCTACAACACTAATATTAAAAAAACAGAATGAAAAAGTAAATAGGAAAAACTAAATGAGCAACTTAATTACGGGTGCTACAACAGCACTTATAACTCCATTTAAAAATGGAACTTTAGATGAAGCAACCTTTGCAAAATTAATTAAAAGACAAATAGACAATGGAATAGATGCTATCTGTCCTGTAGGAACCACTGGTGAATCTGCAACACTAACACATGACGAGCATAAAAGATGTATTGAAATTGCTGTAGAAGTATGTAAAGGTACTAGCACAAAAGTACTTGCAGGTGCAGGTTCAAATGCAACACATGAAGCCATAGAGATAGCTAAACATGCAGAGACCTGTGGGGTTGATGCTATTTTTTCTGTAAGCCCTTACTACAACAAACCTAGCCAAGAGGGTCTGTACCAGCACTATAAAGCCATAGCATCTGCTGTTGAACTTCCTTTTATGCTCTATAATGTTCCAGGAAGAACGGGTGTAGACATTCAAGCTGATACTGTTTGTAGACTTTTTGATGATGTTCCAAATATATTTGGAATTAAAGAAGCTACAGGTTCTATTGAAAGAACTGTTGAACTTTTATCAAAACGTCCTGACCTTTATGTTTTTTCTGGTGATGATGCTATTGACTACCCTATCTTAGCCAATGGTGGAAAAGGAATTACCTCTGTAACTTCCAATCTGTTACCAGATTTAAAATCTCAACTGGCACACTTGGCTTTAAAGGGTGATTTCAAGGCATCTAAAGCCATTAATGATAAACTCTACCCTATTAACAAAGTAATGTTCTGTGAAAGTAATCCTATTCCTATTAAAGCTGCGATGTACATCGCAGGTCTTATAGATACATTGGAGTATAGATTACCACTGGTTCAACCAAGTGCTCAGAATATGAAGAAGATAGAAGAAGTTATGAAAAATTACAACATAGTAGGAGCATAAATGTCGAGCAACAAAGGCAAAACCGTAGTTATTACAGGTGCAACCAAAGGAATTGGTAAAGCAGTCGCAGAAAAATTTGCATCCCAAGGGGTAAATATCGCATTTACTTACAACTCAAACAAAGAAATAGCACACGAAATTGCTACTGAATTAGAGTCTAAATATGAAATTAAAGCAAAAGCATACCCCTTAAATATTTTAGAGCTTGATGAGTTTAAACCTCTCTTTTTAGAAATTGACAAAGATTTTGATAGAATTGATTTCTTTGTATCTAACGCTATGATATATGGTCGTCCTGTGGTTGGTGGCTATGGTAAGTTTATGAAACTTAGACCTGCTAAAGGACTACAAAACATTTATACTGCAACAGTGGGTGCTTTTGTTCGTGGTTCACAAGAAGCTGCTGTACGTATGCAAAAAGTAGGTGGTGGTGCTATTGTAACACTTAGCTCTACTGGAAACCTCATTTACATAGACAACTATGCTGGTCATGGAACCAACAAAGCAGCTGTTGAGGCTATGAGCCGTTATGCAGCTGTTGAACTTGGAGAGATGGGAATTCGTGTTAATGCTGTCTCTGGTGGACCAATCGACACCGATGCTCTAAAAGCTTTTACCAATTATGAAGAGGTTAAAGCAGAGACCATTAAACGTTCTGCTGTCAATAGAATGGGAACCCCTGATGACTTAGCTGGTGCTGTTTACTTTTTATGTTCAGATGAAGCTTCTTGGGTCACAGGTCAGACACTTGTGGTTGATGGCGGGACTACTTTTAGATAACTATCGAATACAACGTAGGGTGTTGTCCCCGACAACACCGTGTTATATATATTCCACATATATGACAATTTAAATTTTATTTTGACGGTGTAGTCGGGGACTACACCCTACAGAGGAAACCTCTTATGCAAAACAACAAAATCGTAAATATCCCAAATATCTTAGCCTTTATTCGTCTACTCCTAGCCCCTATTATGTTCATGCTTTTAGTCAATCAAGATGCTACAATATTTAAAGGTATTCACCCTTCATGGCTTAATTATGCTGCTGCTTTTATATTTGTATTGGCTTCTGCTACCGATTTCTTTGATGGCTACATAGCTCGTACATTTAATCAAATTACTACCATGGGGAAGATACTTGACCCTCTAGCTGACAAAATGCTAACTTTAGCAGGTTTTTTAGGGCTTATGATATTAGGCTCTGCTTCCCCTTGGGCAGTATTTCTCATTATAACTCGTGAGCTTTTCATTACAGGACTTCGTGTTTCAGCCGTAGCAGAAGGCATAGACATAGCAGCCTCATGGATGGGAAAAATAAAAACAGTGGTTCAAATGATTGCTATTGGATTTTTATTGATGCATTGGTATGGAGGAGAAATTCTTTTGTGGATTGCCGTTGCTCTTACACTCTACTCAGGGTATGAGTACGTAAGAGACTTTTTTAAAAAGGTAAAGATGTAGTAGGAACATGGACTTTAGTCCATGAAATGATAACAGTGACTGAAAGTCACTGCCCCAACTATTTTACACTCCCTACGCATATACTTGTGTAATATAACTAGAATATAAAGCTTTAGCTTCTCTATAAGCATTAACAGAGTCTTCGTTAAATCTACCATCTTTTGAAACAGGCGTGTTAATAAAACGTTCTACTCTCTTCATTAAATTTGCAGTCTCATCCATAGTATGCTTAGAGTTTGTATGATATTCACTCATCTCTTCAAGCTTACCTTCAACATGTAGTATACGTTTTAACTTAGCATTCTCTTCCTCTAAAACAACAGAATAACCTTCAATGAGTGGTGTAGCCTCTACAATATGTTTATCAATACGTTCCATTTCACTCTTCGACTCTTTTTGTTCTTCAACATAAACATGAGATTTTTCAAAAGCCTTATTTGCAACTTTAAAGTTTTTATTTTCTTTCAAAGAAACACGCATTTTATAAATTAAAAACCCTATAAAAAGTGCTGTCAGTGCTACAGTTATCATACCAAATAATGGATTTCCTGTACTACCTGTCATACCTCCACCTATCCATGTAAACATTGCATCCATTGCAGTTTGTTCTGGTAATTTGTCGGGAGTTATGGCTGTACCTGTTTTCTGAGCAGCAAAAAATATCCAAGTTACTACAGTAGCTAACATTCCTATTAGTGCCAATATAAACCCTGAAAAATATCCTGTACTAATTTTTTTAATATCTACTTTCTCTTTTGTAGAGCCTAAAGAGAGTTCAAAGGGTTCAGACTCTTCATCGTTACTGTACTCATAATTTACTTCTTCTAATAATTTTTTTGTTTCAGCCAAAGTACTATCTGCTAAAGCTTGTTTTTTTGCTCTAAACTCTGAAACATGTTCAGCTACAACCTCTTCTACCTCTTTTACATCTTTATCTGCTTTAGAAACAAGCATTTCAGCATTTTTCATCAGAGCTTTAGACTCATCATTTTTACTTAAAGGTTTTTTTACTTTTTCAACCTTCTCTTCTATTTTCTCCCCATCTTCAACTAGAGACTCTTCAGTAATTGATTCTACCTCAAGACTATTTTCAGTAGCCTCACTTGTTGATGATGCATAAAATGTAGCATCGTTAGTTTTTGAACTTTCGTTTCCCATTTCGTTTCCTTTCTCGTTTTTTAATAATTCATTCCCTTATATTCTATCATAATTAATTCAAAAAATAGTTGAGAAGTACCATTTAATATAAGCTTGGTATAATACTTTAAAAAATTAAATAGGATATTTATGGGGATTTTCACAGCACTTATTGTCTTCTCATTTCTAATATTTTTTCATGAATTAGGACACTTTATTGCTGCACGTTTTTTTGGTGTACATGTTGAAGTTTTTAGTATTGGTTTTGGAAAAAGATTTCTTACAAAGCAGATAGGAGATACCGAGTGGAGTCTTTCTATGATTCCTCTTGGTGGCTATATTCGTATGAAAGGTCAAGATGACTCAGACCCATCATTAAGAAGTTATGATAATGACAGTTACAACACAAAAAGCCCGTGGCAACGTATTATTATTTCACTAGCAGGTCCTTTAGCAAACTTTTTTCTTGCTTTTTTACTCTACCTTTCTATCTCTCAAATAGGTATACCAAAGTTACTCTCTACTGTTGCAGACCTCAATCAAAGTCACCCTGCTTATGCGTCAGGTATGAGAGTGGGTGACAATATTACCACTATTAATGGTCAACCAATCATCTACTGGGATGATATGGCAGATAGAATTCAAAAAGGTCAAACACCTCTTCAGGTAACCGTTCTACGAAACAATGAATACTTAGACTTTAGCATCACACCCAAACTTTTAGAGACAAAAAATAGATTTGGAGAAGTTATAAAAAGAAACATCATTGGTATTAGCCCTGATTTCAACGCAACAACTACCGTACAATATGACTTAAGTCATGGTATAGCGTATGCTTATGAACAGACAAAAACTGCTTCATTACTTATAGTAAAAAGTCTACAAAAACTTATTTCAGGGCTTATCCCTATGAATAACTTAAGTGGAGTTGTAGGAATTGTAGATACTACGTCAAAAGTATCTGCCATGGGATTTGTTGCACTACTTGCTTTTGCTGCATTAATTTCAGTCAATTTAGGTGTGGTCAATCTCCTACCTATTCCAGCACTGGATGGTGGGCATATTATGTTTAACCTTTATGAAATGATTACAAATAAGCCTCCCAGCCAAGAGGTTATGTTTAGACTAACAATTATGGGATGGGTATTATTGCTCAGTCTCATGCTACTTGGCGTATATAATGATATTAATAGATTAATAGGATAATAAAATGAATGAATTAAAACTTAGAAAAGAAGAACTTAGAAAAAACTTAGATGAAGTTATATGGAACATAGAACAGGCTAGAATTTCAGTCTCAGAACATCATATTGTTCAACTTGTAGCTGTTGGGAAATACTCTGATGAAGAGAGTATAAAAACACTTTACGAATTAGGACAACGTGCCTTTGGAGAGAACCAAGTTCAGCAGCTAGAAAAACGTATGAAAGAACTTGAAGAGCTACCACTTCAGTGGCACATGATGGGAAACCTACAAAGTAACAAGATTAATAAATTAATAGAGTTACGCCCTACACTGTTTCAATCACTAGACTCTTTAAAATTAGCCCAAGCACTCAATAAACGTCTGGATGAAAAAAACCAAAAGATGAACTGTTTACTTCAAATAAATGCTGCGAATGAAGAGAGTAAATCAGGGGTTTCTACAGAAGAGGCTTTTGATATTTATCAGCAGATTAAAGAGTCTTGCCCTCAACTAAAACTAAAAGGTGTTATGAGTATTGGCGCTCATGTTGAAGAGCAAAAAGAGATACAAAAAAGCTTTGAGCTAACTCATGCTATTTATCAAAAATTAGAAAAAGACGATGCAACCATTTGTTCTATGGGAATGAGTAACGATTATGAACTGGCAATACAATGTGGTTCAAACCTTGTCCGTATCGGCTCAAAAATATTTAAATAACAAAAAGGGGAGAGACAAATGCGACAACTTGTACACTACTACTATCATGATGAAAAACTGTTGGCATGGATTAAAGAGAATAAACTCTATAACAGTGATAAACTCTTAATAGAGATAAATTTTCCCAATGATGACAAAGAGAAATTAAAAAATCTATTAGGAAGAATTAAAATTATTTTTCCATCTGCTACCGTTGTAGGGATGCAAAGTTTTACATCATTTGTCAATCATATGATTACAGATATCAATCCTCAGCCTGTCATCTCTGTTATTGAATTTGAGACCAGTAATATTTCTACTTTAGTTTTAGACTTAGAAAAAAACTATACTAAAGGAAGACCACAAGAACCAAATATTACACTCATTGAAGAGTATCTTCAACCAGACACACAAGCATTACAAGTTCTTTCAAGCTATAATGAGTCCAATACATCTAGCTATATAAATAGCCTCGGTACTACTTTTGGTCATTTAAAAATTTTTGGTGGTGGAGCTACCAATAAAAATCCAAACTCTGAAAATGCATTTATATTTCATAATGACACCATTTATACAAAAGCTGTTATACTTATTTTTATGCATGGCTCAAACCTTAACGTTGAACTTTTTCAAGCATTTGACTGGAAACCTATCTCTAAAAAGAAAATAATTACAAAAGTTGAAAAGAGTTCGATACTTACGATTGACCATAATCCAGCACTTGACATCTATACAAAATATTTCCCAAATATTGAGAAAGATACTTCTGTACTACTACAAGTTCCTCTTTATATTACAAAAAACAATCTCTCTCATACGGCTCATATTTTAGACATTGACTATAAAAAACAGAGTTTAAAAACAGTAAAAGGTTTTCAAGAAGGAGATGTGGTTCAACTCTCAATTGGTAACTACAATGCCATGATGAATAGGACTCAAGAGATTCATGACTTTCTCTCTGAGACACCGGCACAAGCACTATGGATAGGTTCTTGTATATCTTATGAGTATGGTTTTAGAATTCCTATTATTCACTACATTTCAAATATAGAAGATTCTAATAATATTTTTGGATATTCTACTGCTCAAGAGTATTATAATACTGAAAATCAACCAAGTACGTATCATAATCATACGTTCATTATGGCTACTATTTCAGAGTCAAGTAGCTCTTATATTCCATTAAAAGAGAGTAGAAGTAAAAATATTACACCTTTTGAAATTGCCAATAAAAACCTCTACTCTATTATGCATAAGACGGCAAACGAACTAAATGTACTTACTGAAAACCTAGAAAACATGGTTAACCAACGAACCAAACAGCTAGAAACACTAAACCAAGAACTTCAAATAAAAATTGACAATGCTGTACGTAAAGAGAAGCGACAAAATGCCATTATGAACCAACAATCACGATTGGCATCAATGGGTGAGATTCTTGAAAATATTGCTCATCAGTGGAGACAACCTCTTAACACTGTTTCATGGATAATGAACGATACTCTAATCAAGGCAAAAATGGGACGTAGTGATGAGATAGACCTAGAAGAGTTGGCTAAAAAAGTAAATAACTCTGTACAGTTTTTATCTGAAACCATTGAGGACTTTAGACGATTTGTAGACCACTCCGATATGGCACAAACATTTAACATACGCAAAACCATTGAGTCAACCATTTTACTTATTAAAGAGACGTTAATAAAATCAAGCATTAAAATAGAACTGGATTGTCCAGAAGATATTAAATATAAAGGTTTTGAAAATGACTTTAAACATGTTATTATGAACCTTATTAATAATGCTCGTGATGCTTTTGAAGATAGAAAAATAGAAAATGGTTTAATCTATATTCGTGTTTACCACGAAAAAGATGAACTAATAATCGCTGTAAGAGACAATGCTGGTGGTATTTCAAAACCTATTCTAAAAAATATTTTTGAACCTTATTTTACCACAAAACATAAAACAAAAGGGACAGGTTTAGGTCTCTATATGAGTAAGAACCTTATTGAAAAAGTAGAGGGAACACTTGAGGCTGTAAGTATTATGAACAACAAAACAACCTTTATTATAAAACTTCCTGATTCAGGGGCAACAAGACAATAATATATAATGGTCGGTGATACCGACCCTATGGCATGTATGCTACTGTAGGAACTCCCATTCCCTCGGGTAGTCCACACATTAAATTGGCAGCGACTAAAGCTTGTGATGATGCTCCACGTAAAAGATTGTCTATAGCAGAGCTTACAAACAGTGCATTTCCATTTTTAGTAGCAAAAATATCACAAAAATGTGTCCCAGCTGTACTTTTAATATTTACAGGTTTTTCTCGAATACGAATAAATGTATCATTCTCATAATGCTTTTTAAGTACTTCTAAGGGGTCTATATCTTCTTTTAAAGTTGCATAAACAGAAACCAACTCTCCACGCGTAGCAGGTATAAGATGAGGAACAAAGTTTACATTCATCTTTGCACCATGTACCTTCTCTATTTTTTCTGCTATCTCTGGTCCATGACGATGTTTTAGAGGATTATACGCAAAGATATTATCATTAATATTCACAAAATGTGAAGTCTGTGAAAGCTTTTTTCCTGCTCCACTTACTCCTGATTTTGCATCTACAAACAGTGGTGCAGAGGTATCAATGTAAGGAATAAAAGGCAGAATTCCAAGTAACGTAGCCGTTGGATAACAGCCTGGTCCTGCAGCGAGTCTAGCCTTTTTTAAATCTTCACGATAATACTCTATCAACGCATAGACAGATTCACCTAAATGTTCTTTATCCTCATGTTCACAATAATTTTTTTCATAGGTATCAAGTTCTAAACGATAGTCAGCCGAAAGGTCAACAACTTTGACACCTTTTTCGATTAAATCTTTTGCAAACCCCATAGAAGCTTTATGAGGTAGAGCCAAAAAAACCAATTCACAATGCTCTATAACAGCTTCAACTGAAGCTTTCTCTACAGGATAGGTTAATACATCTTGAAGTGATGGGTGCAACGCTTCTATTACGGTATCACCCGTCGTAGTTGCCAAGTACTTTAAAACAAACTGAGGATGAGTTAACAACATTTTTACCAGTTCAAGCCCTGTATAACCACTGGCTCCAACCACGCCTACATTTATCATTATAGCTCCATTGATTCTATTGATTCTATATCAAAACTCTTCTTACCCGAAGGAAGCATTAGTGTCACCTCATCACCCTCTTCTTTTCCAAGTAAAGCTCTTGCCATTGGAGAACCTGATGAAATCCACCCTTTTGAAAGGTCTGACTCTTGCGAACCCACAATAGTGTACGTTACTTCAGAGTCATCTTCTTGGTCTATTAGCTCAACAGTTGAACCAAAACTTACACGCTCATGTGCCAATTTACTAGGGTCAATAACCTGAGCTCGTCCAACCAAATCGGTCAAATCAAGAATACGTGCTTCCATAAGCCCCTGCTTATCTTTTGCAGCATGGTACTCAGCATTCTCTTTTAAGTCACCTAACTCTCTAGCTGTGTCTATTACTTGTGCTATCGCACCTCTCTCTACTGTTTTAAGTTGTTCTAACTCTTTAGATAGCTTATTAAATGTCATTTGCAACATTGGTTCTTTTTGCATATTATTTCCCTTATATTTACTCTTTTTTAATTGTGGATATTATACCATACAAGCATGAAAAAAATACTAATAACAAACGATGATGGCTTTGACTCCCCTGCTCTTTTAGCTCTAGTTGAGGCATTAAAACCATTGGCAGAAATAATTACTGTTGCCCCTACATTAGAAAAATCAGCATGTGGACACTCTTTAACACTTACTAAACCTCTGCGATTTGTTGAGTTAAAACCAAACTTCTATAAACTAGATGATGGAACCCCTACAGACTGTATCTTTTTAGCTCTGCATAAAATCTATAAAGAGAACTATCCTGACTTAGTAATTTCAGGCATTAACATTGGAGCCAATATGGGGGAAGATATTACCTACTCAGGAACAGCAAGTGGTGCGATGGAAGCTGTACTTCAAGGTGTTCCTGCCATTGCTATCTCTCAAGACTTTTCAGATGATATGAGAGAAAAAGAGGGATTTGACTACAAACTAGCTACCCAAACAGTAGTAACTCTAGTTGAGAAAATATTTAATGGCTCTTTTCCTCTTGCTCCAAGAAAATTTTTAAATGTAAATGTTCCTGCACTTAGTCCAAGTAAGTCAAAAGGTTTTAAAATCACCAAAACAGGAAGCCGTGTCTACACCAACGATGCAGACGCACACTTTAACCCAAGAGGTCAAGAGTATTTTTGGATAGGATTGGTGAACCATGAGTGGAGAGAGACAGAGGGTGAAATAAGCGATGTTCAAGCAGTAAAAGAGGGTTATGTTTCAATAACTCCTGTTCATTTAGATATGACTTCACATAGTGATATAAAGGGATTAAAAGAGTGGATTTAAACAAAATTTCTCTTTCTATTTGTGAACCATTTTAGATTTTAAAATAGTTCACTTAAAAATAGCTGTACTATTTTTTAAATAGCTGAAGCAACATGACTATCATCTCGGATAACACGTCTTCCCCATAAAAAATGTTTTTTATAGTACTCTTTTTGATTAAAATTAAAAATTACAATTTTTTTAACACCAGAACTGGCATGAATAAAATTACCATTACCTAAGTAGATACCTACATGTGTTACACGATTAGGATGTCTTCTTTTTGTTGCAAAAAAGACCAAGTCACCTTTTTTAAGTTCATTAAATGAGACAAGTTGACCTTGTGTAGATTGGTCACGAGATACACGTGGTAGGTGAATACCTACATCAGCAAAAATCTTTCGTGTAAAGCCTGAACAGTCATAGTTAACAGGTCCCGTTGCTCCCCAAACATATTTATGTCCTAAAAGCTCTTTTGCATTCCACTCTATCTCATCTTCAACTTTTAGTGGCACCCAATTCTCTTCTTGAGTTGATGATTGTTTAGAACTTAAACTTAATTTTGTTAAACAAATCTGCTCTTTTGGCTCCTTAACTTCAAGAACAGTTGGTCTAAGATGAGAAGTCATAGTCATATTTTTCTTTACCACTTTACTAACTTGTGGTTGAGTTTGACTACAAGCTGACAACAACAAAACAGATATTAAGAGTGAGACCCTCCGTACTTTACCTTCTAACATCAATCTAAATCCTCCTTACTTGATATGTTGATAAGTAAAGCATAACAAATTTTTTTAATTTTTTCTTGCCTTTTTTCTAATATTTCTAGATTTTGTGAAAAAAAAGTTCATTTTCTATGATTAAATGTTATTCTAAATATTATATATAATAACTAACATTCTATATTATTAATTTTTAACTAAATATATGAATAAAATTCATATTTTTAAAGGAGAATTATATCAATTAAGTATTTTTAAAGAGAGAAGAAAACAGATAAGATATTTTTTTATAGGTTTTTTTAGAGAGGGGGTAATTTTACCCCAACTGTCGAGCCACCAACTCATTAACAACTTTAGGATTACCCTTCCCCTTGGTAGCTTTTAAAACTTGTCCCACAAAAAAGCCCAAAAGCTTCGTATTCCCTGCTCTAAACTTCTCTACATTCTCAGGATTTTTAGCAATAACCTCATCAATAATCGGCAAAATAATATCAGGGTCACTTATCTGCACAAGCCCTTTAGATTCAACTATTTTCGTTGGCTCTTCCCCACTCTTACTCATCTCTTCAAAAACCTGTTTTGCAATCTTGGTTGAGATAAGCTCATCATCAACCATTTTCATAAGTTCTGCTATCTGTTTTGGAGTATAGTTTAACTCATTTAGCTCTTTTTGTTTTAACTCTCTTGCTACATCGTTAGTAACTATGTTTGCGATACCCACAGGACTATTGACTGCCTCTAATGCCTCTTGATAAAAAGCTGAAAGTTGTGCATCACGGGCTAAAGTGTTAGCTACTTCACTGTTTAGTTTTAGATTATTGGTATAGTTATCAAAAAGTGCTTGTTCCTCTGTAGTCATTGGCACTACTTCACCATCTATCTGTACTTTTTTAGGTTGAGGTTTTGCAGTCTGTTTTGGTGCTTTTTTCTTTTTAGAGGATGACTCTTTAAGCCCTACAATCTTATTAAAAATAGGCTTTTCATCTGTATAATCAATAGGGTCAGCATAAAAGTACCCCTCTCTTTCAAATTGAAAACGAACATCAGGTTTTTCGTCAATAACAGCAGGTTCAATTAAAGCATCTTTAATAATTTTTAAAGAGTTAGGATTTAAATCCTCAACACTCTCTGGAGCTTCTGTTTTAAAGAGTCTGTCATAAAGTCTTACTTCTATTTGTTTAGCTATATTAGACTCTACCCATTGAATAGCACTTTTCACTTTTATGCCACTGGTGTCTTTTCCACTTTTAGAGTCGGGATGATATTCGGCTTTTATCTCAACAACATTGCCCTTATCATCTTTTATAACCTCTTTACAACTAATAATATAAGCATATTTAAGCCGTACAGGTTGTTCAGGTGTCAGACGAAAATAGCCTTTTTCAGGGTTTTGGCTAAAGTCACTTTGGTCAATATAAATCTCTTTAGAAAAAGGAAGTTTTCTTGTTCCCTCTTTTGGTACATCATGTGGATAGTATGGAGCTTCTATCTCTTCACTTCCCTCATAATTAGTGATGGTCACTTTTAGTGGGTTCATCACACACATTACTCTTGGTACTTTGGTATTTAAGTCATCTCTTATAGCAAACTCTAACTGTGCTACATCTACCATAGAGTTGGCTTTTGCTACACCGATGCTATCACAAAAGTTCAAGATAGATTCAGGTGTATACCCTCTTCTTCTAAGCCCTGCGATAGTTGGCATTCTTGGGTCGTCCCAACCATTCACTTGACCACCCTCTACCAACTCTAAAAGCTTTCTTTTACTCATAACAGTATAGTTTATACCAAGTCTTGCAAACTCATGCTGATAAGGTCTTATAGGCTTTAATCCTAATGTATCTAAGACCCAATTATAAATATCACGGTTGTTTTCAAACTCTAATGTACAGATAGAGTGAGAAACCCCTTCAATATAATCAGAGAGACAGTGAGCAAAGTCATACATAGGATAAATAGCCCACTCATCCCCTGCTCTAAAATGGTGTGCATGACGAATTCGGTAAAGGAGTGGGTCACGCATTTTCATGTTGGGAGCTGACATATCTATTTTGGCTCTTAAAACGTGTTCTCCATCTTTAAACTCACCCTTTTTCATCTTTTCAAAAAGCTCTAGGTTCTCTTCTACCGAACGCTCGGCATATTTGCTTCTTTTTCCTGCTTCGGTAACTGTTCCACGGAGTTCACGCATCTCCTCTTCACTTGTACTATCTACATAGGCTTTACCCATTTTAATAAGTTCTCTTGCATAAGCGTAAAGTTTAGGGAAGTAATCAGAGGTATAACGTACATTTTTATCCCACTCAAAGCCTAGCCACTGCACAGCATCTTTAAGAGCTTCAACATATTGAGTATCTTCTGTAGTAGGATTGGTGTCATCCATTCTTAGGTTACAATGACCTTGGTAATCTTTGGCAATTCCAAAATTGATAGCAATAGATTTAGCATGACCAATATGAGGGAAACCATTTGGCTCTGGGGGAAACCTTGTGACTACCTCGTTATATTTACCTGCATTTAAATCTTCTTCAACTATTCTACGTAAAAAATCTTTGCTTTTGTTTTCCATTATTATTAAACCTTTTGATTTGGAGACTATTAGAAATCGTGCAAAACTAGGAACCGATGGCTTTAGCCTCGTCTTATTCGGGACTAAAGTCTCCGATTCCAAATAGTTTTTCAAGAAGACTATTATAAGGGGTGTATTTTAGCCAATTAGTGCTTATTGTTTTGTTATGTAATATTTTATACCATTTTCAACAAAAACTCCCTATAATTGCGTTTAATAATTTTCAGGAGAGAGAATGCTTCGATTTGCCCCGTCACCTACTGGTGATATGAATATAGGTGACCTTAGAGTTGCTATATTTAACTACTTGGTTGCACAACAAAAAGGTGAACCATTTTCTATACGTATTGAAGATAGAGATAAAGATAAAAATATTACTGGCAAAGATACAGAGATTATGATGATTTTAGAAAAGTTTGCACTTAAACATGATGCTGTATTTCATCAGAGTGAACATCTGAACCTTCATCAGACACTGGCCCTTCGTCTACTAAAAGATGAAAAAGCATTTATATGTAAATGCACTAATGAAGAGAGTGAATCCAAATTCCCTTGTACCAATAACTGTGAAAACCTTAGAGTAGAAGAGTATGAAGAGCTTAAAAAATCGGCTGAAAAATTTGTTATTAGAGTTAAAGAGCCTAAGAGTGACATAGGCTATAGTGACCTAATAAAAGGAGAATTAACAACTACACCTAATGAAATAGGCTCTTTTGTTATTTTAAAAGCAGATACTACACCAACAGCCAATTTTGCTATTGCAGCAGATGATATGATGAGTAATATAAGCTTGGTTATTCGTGACGAAAATCATCTTTTAGATACACCTAAACAGATATATATAAAAAATCTTTTGAGGTATGAGAATGATACACAATATGCTCATATACCGACTATAACTAATAATGTATCTGTCAAAGAGCTATTTGAACAAGGATTTATTCCTGATGCTATTTTAAATTATTTATTGGTTTTAGGAAATCAAAATGCTCCAAAAGAGATATTTACACTTCCTGATGCCATTGAGTGGTTTGATTTGGGTAGCATCTCAAAATTGGCTCTTGAGTTTGACTTAGAGAAGCTACGTCTTATTAACCGTGAGCATCTAAAAATGATAGAGGATAAAAAGCTCTCTACACTTTTTGGTTTTGCCGATGCAGACATTGGAAAACT
>JALUMR010000193.1 GCA_027055805.1 Campylobacteraceae bacterium | reverse complement strand
CTTTAGCATCGAAATAGATGACTCTACTATTTCTTTCATCATCGTAGGTATTTGTAATATTGGCTTCACCTGAATCATTTGAAACTATTGTCCAATTATTTGTTGTATTGTTTTCTGCATCTTCATAGACAGTAGCTGTGTTTGTTGTGTTTACATCTCCAATAATTCTGCTGTGTGAATCTTCAACAATGGTTGTATTAGAATCCTCAACAATACTGTTGTTTATATCTTGATTATTTACAGATGTAAAACTATCACAACTTGCCATTAATAGTGTAAATATAGTAAGTAATACTGTTTTATAAATATTCATTATGCCCCTTTTTAATTAAAGACGCAATGTATCATAAACACATTAATATATAAATATATAATATATATTATCAAAATATTTTAAGGTAATATATAGGAGAAGAAAGAGAGAAATTATATCTTCTCCTTTTCTTTCTTTTAGCTAGTAGTTATATCGGTAATAGTCTTGATATCTATTATAATAGTATCTACTTGGATAATAATAGTCTCCATAGTGATACCAACCTTCATGACCAACAACTGACCTTAAGTCTTCTGGAGGATGAGGATATTTATCTGGTTTTTCCTCTTCTACGTGTGTTGTTTTTTCTGGAACATAATTGGTTGGATAGTTGTTTGCACATCCAGAAAATAGGAATGTAATAAATATGGTAAAGTAAAAACTTTTCATTTATATCCTTTCTAAGTTTTATATATTATTTATATTAATGGCTACCAACCAAAAAGACCTTTAACACTTTGAATTGCACCAACAGCACTTCTTGCTGCACCTGCATTTTCTTGGATAGAATCAGTCGTTTGGTGACGTTTCATATTTTCTAAACGAATTTCATCAGCACTTAATGCTTGTTGTCTTCTATATTGTCTAGCTTCAGCACTTGTAATCTGTGCACCATCTGCACCTCGGTTTTTATTTAAATAGGCAGAATCTTGACCTGCAGTTTTTGGTGTACACCCTTGTAATAGACCAGCTGATATAATAGCTAAGGCTAAAAGTGATAGATTAGTGTTTTTCATGATAAATCCTTGTTTTAATATATTATATTTTAACTAGAAATAACTTTATAACTACTTTGCTTTTTCTAAATATTTACCCTCAATAGTGTCCACCACTATTTTTTGTCCCTCCAATATAAAGAATGGAACTTGTACAACAGCTCCAGAATCAAGTGTTGCTGGTTTTTTACCACCTTGTGAGTCACCTTTGAAATTTGGAGGAGTTTCTACTACCGTATAGGTTGCTGTTATAGGAATCTCTACTGAAATTGCTTTACCATTATAAAAAAGAATATCTGCTTCCATACCGTCTATCATAAAGTTAAACGTCTCTTTTCCTACTTGTTCATGTGTTAAACCTATTTGGTCGTAAGTCGTTGTATCCATAAATTGTAACATCTCACCATCATCATAAAGGTACTGCATGGTTGTTTGTTCTAAGTCAGGCACTTCAAATTTATCACCTGCATGAACTGTTTTCTCTATTACTTTACCTGTAGATAAGTTTTTAATTTTACAACGTACAAAAGCTGCACCTTTACCTGGTTTAACATGTTGAAAGTCCACTACTTTGTATGGATTACCATCCAGTTCTAATCTAACACCTTTTTTAAGGTCTCCCATTGAAATTGTTGCCATTTGTCAACTCCTATAATTTTTTGTGATTATATCCAAGGTTCACTTTACATTAATGTTTAGTTTACAATATAATGATAGACTTATAAAAAATTAAAGAAAAGGTATTAAATGAAAAAAATATTGAAAGCATTAGCTTTTTTATCTATGACATTTATAATGGTACAAGCTAAGAGTATTGATGCTTCTATTGTCAAAATATATACAGTATCGAAAGTTACAAATTATATGGAACCATGGAACTCATCCGTTCAACGTTCAAGTGGTTCAGGAAGCATTATTTCAGGTAATCGTATCTTGACCAATGCACATGTGGTTGCCAATGAAACATTTGTTGAAGTTAAAAAATATGGCGATACTAAACGTTATCAAGCAAGAGTGTTAGAGGTTTCTCACGATACAGACTTGGCACTTTTAGAAGTAAAAGATAAAGATTTTTTTAAAGATACCGAAGCATTGAAATTTGGAGAATTACCAAAAATTCAAGATAAAGTTACTGTGTATGGTTACCCTATGGGTGGGCATACTATCTCTGTCAGTACAGGAATAGTCTCTCGTATAGAGCATAATCGTTATGCACACAGTGGTAAAAGTTTTTTGTCTATTCAGATAGATGCTGCTATTAATCCTGGAAACTCAGGTGGACCAGCTATTTCAGGTGGAAAAATAGTAGGTGTTGTGATGCAGGGTATTACCATGTCTCAAAATATTGGTTATATGGTTCCTGTAGATATTATTCAGCACTTTTTAAAAGATGTTTCTGATGGAAAACGAGATGGATTTCCTAAACTTGGAATTATGACAGATAAAATAGAAAATCCAACGCTGAAAGCTTATTATAAATTGGGTGAAGATGAGGGTGGAATTCTTGTTGTTGATATTGTGTATAACTCTATTTTAAAAGATGTGTTAAAACGAGATGATATTATAACAGCCATAGATGGGCATAAAATAGAAAATGATGGAACGGTTGAGTTTAGACCTAAGCAGTATACACATTTTAAGTATTTTATAGACCTTCATCAATATGGAGATAATGTTACGTTAGATGTATTACGTAATGGTAAAAAAATGGTATTAAAAGTGAAACTTCCTGCTACTTCTAGTTCTGAACATGCGACCTATGCTAAGTTAGAGTATGACAAAATGCCAAGTTATTTTATGTTGGGTGGTTATGTCTTTTCACCTATTACTCAAAATCTTTTAAACAGTTCAGGAAGTCCTGTCTTATCTCTACGTGCAAAAGCTACTAAATTTCCTACTAAAGATGAGCAAGAGTTAGTGGTTTTACTTAAAGTACTTGCAGCAGAGCATAGTCGAGGTGATTATGGTATTAGTATGTGGCATATAGAAAAAGTTAATGGAAAGAAGTTTAAAGATTTTAAAGAGTTTTATAAGCTTGTAATGGACTCTAAAGAGAAGTATGTTGTTTTTGAAGATGAAGATGGTGCTAAGGTAGTAATAGATAGAGAAAAAGCATTGGCTGTTGAGCCTGATATTTTAAATCGTTACAGTATAAAAGCAAATAAGTCAGATGATTTAATAGAAGAGGGTGAGATATAGGAGCAGAGACTTTAGTCTCTGAGTTCTTGGACTAAAGTCCAAGCTCCTAAAAGCGTTAGGTTAGAATCTATCTAACAAACTCAAATGGATTTTCCACTACATTTTTTCTATCTACAATGTATGGAATAAGTGCTGTTTGTCTAGCTCTTTTAATAGAAACAGTTACAAGCTCTTGGTGACGTTTACAGTTACCTGTAAGTCTTCTAGGCATGATTTTAAATCTCTCACTTAATGAGAATTTCAATAATCCTAAATCTTTATAGTCAATGAATTCTACTTTCATCTCACAATATTTACAAAATCTTTTTTTGAACTTTCTTCTTTCTGCCATGGGTTATCTCCTAAAATGGTATTTCGTCATCATCGATGTCGATTTCTGGTACAGAGGCTTGTTGTTGCTGTGGAGCTGGTTGTGCAGGTTGTTGTGAAGCTTGAGGTTGACCATAGCCACCACTATTTTGTTGTGGTTGTCCATAATTACTATTACTTTGGTTTTGTTGACCACCATAGTTGTTTTGGCTTGGTTGGTTACCGTATCCATTACTGTTTGTATTGTTAGGGTTTTGGCTATCAGCCTTAGAGTCTAACATCTGTAGATTCTCTACAGTTACAGCATGTTTGCTTCTTTTACTTCCATCTTGTGCAGTCCATTGTTGAAAAACAAGTCGTCCATCTACTAAAACTTTGCTCCCCTTACGAAGGTATTGGTTTGCTATTTCAGCTGTACGCCCAAAAAATGTCAAGTCGATAAACATAACTTCATCTTTCTGCTCACCAGTTTGACTTTTCCACTTTCGGCTTGTTGCAATTCCAACATTACCAATAGCTGAGCCACTTTGTGAGTATCTTATCTCAACATCTCTTGTAAGGTTTCCTACCAATACTACTTTGTTATACATGGGGTTTCTCCTAAGGTCTTATGCTTCTGTTTTTACTTCAGCAGGTGTTGCTTCAGTTGTTGCAGGTGCTTCTTCTGTTACTGTCTCTTCAGTTGTAACAGGAGCTTCTTCAGCTTTTGGTGCTTCTTCTTTTACAACAGACGCAGCTTTTATAAGCTTTTCAAATTGAGCTACTTCTTTTTTCTTTGTGTATTTAACTGTTAAGTATTTAATTACTTCTTCGTTAAACTTTAAGTTTCGCTCAAGTTCAGCAATAACAGTACCTTCTGCTTTGAAATAAACAATAGTGTATACACCACGCTCATTTTTCTCAACAGGGTAAGCAAGTCTTCTCATTCCCATTTTATTGGTAGCAAGAATCTCAGCACCTTCACGTACAAGAATCTCTTCGATTTTTGCAATGTTTGCTGCTGTCTCTTCATCTGTAAGTGTAGGTTTAAGTACATACAGTGTTTCGTAGTTGTTCATTGTATTCCTTTTGGTTTTATAGCCCGTTTAAACGTAGTCAAGTGACTATCCAAAAAACGAGCAAGAATTTTGGAAGCAGTATAGTACCATAATAACTATTTATTTTTACTAAACATATCAAATATATTATAATTATTTCATAGGTAAGCGTAGTCTTCTATAAAAATAAACTTAACTAAATACATTATATACTATAATTAAAATTAATATTTTTTTAAGGTAGATTTAGAATGAAAAAAGAGTCCCCAAAAACAACAATAAATTTTTTTATAAAAAGTTCAAAAATTATTTTTTTAGTAGTTTACGCTCTATTGGTATTAGGTGCTAGTTATATTTTTATAAACAGTTATACACAATATGATTATTTAAGTAGTTCAACTGAGTATAGTACATTTATAGATAAAGTTAAGCGTATTGATGGAATTAAAGAGAAGATTTTAATTAAAGATACTCAATTAAGAGTAAATGAACAGAAAATTATTATGATGACATCTTTACTTGTACTCGTGCTTTCTATTTTTATGTTTATAAGAAGAGCCTATTTTTTTAAATATTTAGAAGTTGAAAAACAAAATTTGACACTTCTTTTAGAAGATTTAAAATCATACTCCTATGAAGATAGACTCGAAGAGTTTCAAAATATGATTAAAGATAAAAACAGAGCAGAAATTTACGCTTTAATGTCAGATATGATATATGAATTAGAAGAGAGTAAGAATAATGCAGATGAAGCAAACAAAACTAAGAGTCTTTTTCTAGCCAATATGTCTCATGAGATTCGTACCCCACTCAATGGTATTGTAGGTTTTACAAAGTTTTTAAAGTCAACCAATTTAGATAAAGAACAAGATGATTTTGTTGATATTATTAGAAAAAGTTCTGAAGATTTACTCTCTATTATTAATGATATTCTTGATATCTCAAAGATAGAGAATGGACATGTTGAATTGGAAGAGATTTTCTTTAATCCTATAGAAGAGTTTGAGAATGTTATTGAGACCTATGCTGCTAATGCTTCTAAGAAAGATATTGATTTTGGATTATGGATAGACCCTAATTTATCTTCACTCCTTTTACGTTCTGACCCAGGTAAAATAAAACAGGTACTTATTAATCTAATTTCTAATGCTGTAAAATTTACTGATAAAAAAGGAAGCATAGATGTTAATATTGAAAAGGTTTCAGAAGAGGATAAAGATAATGTCTCTTTAAAATTTACAGTTAAAGATACGGGAGTAGGTATAAGTGAAGAGCAAAAAGAGAAAGTATTTGAAGCATTTACTCAAGCAGATATTAGTACAAGTAGAAAATATGGAGGGACAGGTTTAGGTTTAACTATCTCTTCTGCATTGGTCAATATTTTGGGTGGTTCTTTAGAATTAAATAGTACTTTAGGAGAGGGTACTGAGTTTACTTTTACTATAAAAGTGCCATCTAAAGAGGTAAAACGAAACAATAGTATTCAATTTATGAATATTGCTATTTATGCTCCATCTGAAGTTAAAAGTAAAAATTCAAATAAGTATTTAGAAGAGTATCTTTTATCGTATAAAGAACTATCAGTACAACGGTTTAAAAGTTTGAAAGAGTGCTTGGAGAGTTTAGCAACAGATATTGATGTACTCTATATTCATTATGATAAAATAAACAGAGACGAATTACATAAAATTGTTGAGCATTATAAATCATCTACAAATATAATGTTTGTCACAACATTAAATAGACGTAATGAGGTACAAGTAATAAGTGATAAAATTTCTCATGTTATATATGAACCTATAACTTTTTCAAAAATTGAAAAGTCTTTTAACTATGTATCTCACAAACAAAAGAAAAAACCTTTGGGTATATCTAAAAAAGAAAAAAATAGTTATAAACAATTTTCAAATCTTCATGCTCTTGTTGTTGAAGACAATCCTATTAATCAGAAAATGATACAACATACACTGAAAAATATGGGCATAACTTCAGACTGTGCTAACAATGGACAAGAGGGTTTAAACAGATATATCTCAAATAGTCAATATGATGTTATTTTTATGGACATACAAATGCCAGTGATGAATGGTATAGAAGCAGCTCAAGAGATAATAAACTATGAAAAGAGTAAAAATATTACACATACACCTATTATTGCAGTTACAGCCAACGCTTTAAAGGGTGATAGAGAGAAATTTATGGCTGAAGGGATGGATGAGTATGTCTCTAAGCCTATAAATTTAGAGAGGTTTATAGAATCTTTAGAGAAGTTTTTTCCTCTGAAAAGTATAAAATCAAAAGTGCCAAGTAACAATACAAAAGATATACTGCTCTATAAAGAGACCACAATGGAAGCAAAAATAATATCTGCTATTTTAAATAAATTGGACTACTCTGTAGATGTGGTAGAAAATATTGATGAGTTAAAAAGAGTTATGGATGTAGAGAGTTACAAATGTGTACTTTTAGACAGAGTTCGTTCTGATAGCTCTCATAAGAGTTTAACTGAATATCTTAAGGAGACAAATATTCCAAGTCTACTCTTTACAGATGCAAAACTTAATGTGACTCCAAGCGATAAGGAGAACTATACTTTTATTACAGATAAGTTAGCAGACTATATAAGTATTAAAGAGAAAGTAGATAAGATGATTGGTGTAGCTCAAGCATCATAGATAACTTTGCAACTTAATAAATACTCCATAAAGCAACAACTTTCGGTTGGTTGCTGGGGTATTTTTGATTTGTAGTTCTGCCTCTAAAAGGTGTTCAAATATTTTAAGTATACTAGGGCTTTTAACTTTTAAAGCAAGAGTGGCTTTTTGATCTTCTATATTTTTAGGTAGTTTATAACCTAAAATAGCTTTTGAGTCTATATGCCCATGTAGTTTCATGTAGGTATTAAAGAGGAAAATTTGGTTAACAAAAAATTGTGTTGAACGTAAAATAGAAAATTCATCTTCTCCTATCTCTAATAGTCTGCTCATGGTCTCAACTATAGGTTTTTTCTCAAATAGCTCTATAAGTAACTGTTCTACAGCAAGTGGAGCAGTAGAGTAGACAAGTCTATCAATATCTTTTGATGTTACTTCTCCTTCTAAAATAGCCAGTTTATTGAGTTCGTTGGCACAAAGTGCTAAATTATTGTTAAGTAGTAACATAAGATGTTGTAGTGCATAGTGGTCTATATTTAGTCCAATAGCTTTTGCTTTTCTTTGTAGTATAGCTATACTCTCTCTAAGATTTGGTTCAAAAAGTCGAAGCCAATTGGCTCCTTTTTTAGGAGTAAATGCATTCTGTAGGCTCTTTGCATCACTGGCTTTTCCTTGATACTTAAATAAAAAGTAATTATCAGTCTTTTTACTTACCAATTCAATGAGTATATCTAACTCTTTTTTAGGTATTTTTTTATCTCGTTTTACTATAAGAAGATTGGTTCCACCAAAAAGTGAACTTTGTGAAAGGTAAGCTTTTGCTCTTTCAAAATTGTATTCGTCAAAATATAGGTTAAGAAGTGAGTCAGCAGCATTGGTGATATTGATATAATATTGAATATATGAGGCTATAAGGTAAGCGTTCTCCCCATAAAAGAGCATGGCTCTAGGAGGAGTGGTTCGTAATAGGTTTTCAAACTCTCTTTGGTACATATATTTTCACCCTTTTTTGTTAATAAATATTTCTAATAATTATAGCAGATTTAAACAAAAACTATATTGGTGAATTATGTAATAAATGTGAAATTATAAATTAATTATTAAGCAAAAATATTAATAAAAATTGATAATATAATATTAAATATAAAGGGGTGAGTATGAACAGTAAATGGAAAGAAAAACGTTTAGAGATTATTACATTAGGTATTTTTTTTATATTGTTGTTAACATCATTACTGTTTTTTTATAATTCTTATACTAATTATATAGTTTTTATCTCTTCTGGAGAAGAGAGTAAAGCTTTTATTTACCAAATTATGATGATAATATCCGTAGTTATTTTATTTCTATCACTCTTGATAGTCTATAGTAAAAGAGGTTATTTCTTTGTTGAAGAGAAACGAGATACTAAGGGACTTAGAAACCTTTTAGAAGAGATTAAATACTCATCTGATAAGAGAAAAAATGAACAGTTTAATCTGATGCTCAAAGAGAAAAATCATACAGAGATTTATATGCTAATTTCAAATATGATTACCGAACTTCAAGAGAGTAAAAAGGCCACAGATGAGGCAAATAAAACTAAAACACTCTTTTTATCAAATATGTCACATGAAATTCGTACACCTATTACTGGAATTTTAGGGTTTATCAACTTTTTAAATTTTAGTAAACTTGATAGTGAACAGAAGGAGTTTGTTAATACCATTAGAAAAAGTTCAGAAGATTTATTGACGCTTGTTGATAATATATTAGATATTTCTCATTTAGAGAATGGTGATATGAAGTTGATAAATAGAGAGTTTAATATTATAGAAGAGTTTGAAAAACTTATAAATGTTTACTCTTTTGATGCTATAGAAAAAGAGATTAATTTTCATGTTTGGATAGACCCTGAACTTAATGATATTTTATTAAATACAGATGTAGAGAAGATTAAACAGATTGTTATGAATTTAATATCTAATGCTATTAAATTTACTGATAAGGGAGGGGATATGGAACTCGCTATTACTAAAAAAATCAATAAAAAAGCCAATTTTGAAAACAGTAGAGTAGAGATTGAATTTTTAGTCAAAGATAGTGGTATCGGTATTGATGAAGAGCATAAAAAAATGGTATTTAGATTATTTAATCAAGCAGATAATTCAAATACAAGAGCCTATAAAGGTGTAGGGTTAGGCTTAACCATTGCCAATAGCTTAGTAAAATTATTAGGTGGAATATTAAACCTAGAGAGTGAACTTGGAGAGGGTACAACATTTTCATTTACTTTAGATATTGATTATAGAAAAAATAGTAGAAAAAATGATAAAAATATAGCTTCTATAGCAATATATGCTCCTGATTATTTACATGAGAAGATAGCCTATAAGCATTTAGTTGCATATATCTCTTCAAATAAAAAGAATAGTGTCACCTGTTTTAAAAACTTTGTTGAGTGTAAAGATGCCCAACTGGACTCTTTTGATACTCTTTATATCTATTATGATGAAATAAATAGTGAAGAGTTAAAAAGAATAGTGGCTCTTTATAGTTCAGAAAAAGATATAGTCTTATTGACAAAAGTTTCAAATAGAGAACAAATATTAGATATTTCACCTATTTTTACTCAAGTGATATATGAACCGATAACATTACCAAAAGTAGAATCATCACTTAGGTATCAAAAGGAAATTCCTTCTGTAGCAGAAGATAATTTTTCTTTAAATGTTTTAATTGTAGAAGATAATTTGATTAATCAGAAGGTTATTGCCCATACACTTAAAGGTTTAGGTATAACATCAGATTTAGCGGAAAATGGTGAACTTGGGGTAGAAATGTTTAAAAATAACAGATATGATATGGTCTTTATGGATATTCAAATGCCAGTTATGAATGGGGTAATGGCAACCAAGCATATTTTAGAGTATGAAAAAAAATATAACTTAGACCATACACCTATTGTAGCAGTAACAACCAATGCTCTAAAAGGTGATAGGGAGTTGTATCTGAAATCGGGTATGGATGAGTATATAGCAAAACCTATATCTGCTAATAAGTTTGTCTCTGTAATAAAACAATTCTATGCACCTAAAAACAAGTCAACTAAAGAAGTAAATCGGGAGTCTAAAGATATTTTACTCTATAAAAAAGTACCAACAGAAGCAAAAGTTTTGACCAATCTCCTAACAGGGCTTGACTATAGTATAGATTTGGCTAAGAGTAGAGAAGAGTTCTATTATAAGATGAAAAATAGAAAGTATAAACTCTTTTTGTTAGATAAGAATAGTGCCAATAGAGAGGATGAAGTGTTAATGAATGAGATAGTAAGCAGTAAAATTCCAACACTTTTTCTAATGGGTGAAGAGAGTATTTTATCTGCTGATGATATAAATAAGTATACCCAAGTCATGTATGAGAAATCAAACTTTATTGCCATTCATGAGCAAATAGAGAAGATGTTAAGTCTATAACTTCCTATTTACTGATAGTTAAAGAGTCTAAGAGAAAGTAGGTTTTTTCCTATTAAACTCTTTAATTTCATTCGGTTGAATAGTGTCTTGAATAATCTCTAACATCTGTAATGCAAGTTTTTTTCTATCAAAGCTTTTAGATAAACGAACAGCCCCCATCTGTAAAGAGCGATAAAAAGTTTCATCACGTAGTAACATTAATTTTTCTATGAAATCATTTTGATTTTCTGGTTCAAAGCAGATACCTGCATTAAAGCGCTCTATAATCTCTTGTGCTTGACCTTCTACCCCAAGTAGCGTTGGTTTTTTCATGGCAGCAGCCTCAAAAATTTTTGATGGAATAACCGATTTAAAAGTATCTGACTTTTTAAGTGGAGCCAGTGATACATCTATAATAGAGAGGTATTTAGGAACGAGCTCTTTTTTGATAGGAGCTAAAAATGTAATATTGTCTAATTTTAGTTCATTAGCCAGTTTCATGATTTTTTCTTTTTCTGCTCCATCTCCTACAAATAAAAAGTGGATAGAATCATCTTTTATGTTAGAAATACTTTGAATAATAAAATCTAAGCTATGTGCTAAACCATGCGTTCCTATATATCCTACAACAAATTTATCGGTTAATCCAAGCTCTTTTAAAAGAGTAGAGTCTTTTTCTTGCTCTTGAAAAAGTTCCAGATTAGAACCATTTGTAATCACCTTGATTTTAGTTGAGTTAATACCTCGTAATATAAGATTTTTTTTAAATGCATCGGTTACAGGAATAACTCTATTGGCATCTCTATAGAGGAAGAGTTCAATTTTTTCTAAGATATTAATAATTTTTTTATGTTTAATAGCACCTATACTCTCAATAGATTCAGGCCATAAATCTCTTAGTTCAAAAATCCATGGTTTTTGTTTAAAAAAACTTAATGCTGAGGCAGACCATGTCGTAAAAAATTGTGGAGATGTTGCAATAACAATATCAAACTTTTGAAATAGACCAACAACAAATGAAGTACAAGCAAAAGAGAAGTAGTCCAAGACTCTTTTAGCAAAACCTTTGTTTGACGAAACATAACTCCATACACGAATAACCTCTATTTGGTCAATTATCTCTTTTTGATAAAATTTATTTTTATAACCCTTATAGATTTCTCCTCTTGGAAAATTTGGAGCACAAGTAATAACAGTAACTTCTGCACCTTTATCCATCCACTCTTTACAATGTTCATATGTTCTGGTCGCTGGGGCATTAATTTCTGGTGGAAAGTTATCGGTAATAAAAAGAATTCTCATTTTGATCCTTAAGATGTAAAAACTATATTTATATAGTTGTATTCTATCATTTACATTATTATTTTATGTTAAAAAATGATTAAACTTAATATATATTGTTATATTTATAATTATATTTATATTTAATAGTATTCTAAAAGTTTAAGATATTAAAATTTTAATTTTTAATTTTTTTTCAAATGTAATCTCTAATACATATGCTTCTATGTGTATATTAAATTCTGGTGAGTATTGATATGTATTGATAATAAAGTTTTTATTTTTAAATACTATTCTTTCTAATATCTCTTTTTTAGAAATAGAAGGATGAAAATGAAATTTTGCAATTGATTTTGTTTTTATACTTAAATTGTCTTCTATAATAATTTGAGCATCTTCAAATATCCACTTTCTTGTATGCAAAACACCTATTTGTTTATAGCCATCATGAGTTGCTTCAATTAAATTGTCATTTTCTTTTAATGAAACTATTTTAGCTCTATTTCCCACTCTAAAACCACCCCAAACTTGACTTTGGTTTTGACCATTGACTTCTACTGTATTGTGAGAAGAAGTAGAGCGTTCAATAGTTCGTCTATCATTGGTCTCATAAGTACTTAAGCCCATATCTACTATAAAGGGTTTATCTTTAATATAGAGTTCAAAATTAAAAGTATCAGCATGTGCATGACCTGGAATATAACTGGCTCCTATCTCTCCCACATCAAGAATACACTCATAATCGCTTTTAGATATTTTTCGATAGCCACTCTCTTTGAGTTTTTGATTTTTTTTATTGACATTTAATCGTTGAGCATATTCAAATAGTTGAGTTGTTGTGGGTGCAATTTTATGGCTACTGTCATTTAAAAGAGGAATATCATCATTGTTATAACTTATCTCGTCTAGCCAACCTAGCATTGATTGTGCTTTTAAAATGAAAAATTCTAATAAATTATCCTCTTTCCAACTATTATTTTGAAGTAAGTTAATACAATCTAAAAGACGAAAAAGCATAATCTGATGATACATTGGACTAAGCTCAAAATGGGCACCATCTTTTAAAATTTGTTCTTCTAACTCTTGTTCTAAAATCTCTTTAGATCTTTTATATAAAACTTCATCTTGAAAATAGTATGCACCAAAGAGCAATGAAAAGCCATTTTCTAGTAGATGATTTCCGAGCAGATGATACTCTAAATTATCCAATAATATATAATATTGAGCATAAAGAGAATTGTCTATTTTTTGATTTTTGATTTTTTGAAAAGAGAGGTATTTAATCCAATTAATCCCTCTTAATGAGATAGGAAAAGGTTCTAAACCATCTTTTATATTCTCAATATTATCTATAAAGGATTCAACTAAAAAACGCTTGTTGACTTCATCTTCTTGAGATAGATAATCAAAATAAGTTAAGTTATAAGTCCATAATTTACCATATTCAGAATAGTTCCAATCAATAGTATTTTTAAATTTTTTATTTAAATTCAAAAGATTAAAGTGTTGATTTTGCTGATAGCTGTTAATAATATGAATACTCTTTTGAAATTTTAACATTTGAGTATTTGCATTTTTAGACAAAATATAAGTGTTTCCAAGTAGTCTTCTAAATCGTTTTCGAGTAAAGTAATAGAGTCTATAGCGAATCTGCTTAGACTTTAAATACTTAACTGTGTTAAAAAGATGAATCATGATTTAAAATAGTCTCCTATATAGATTAGTGAATATATTTTAACATTTTATGTTTAATAGAAGATTTATATACAAAACAAAATTTAGTTAATAATGTTTAAAAAAGTTTTCAATTGTTTTAAAAGGTTAATATTGTAAAATATTGTTTTTTTAAATTATTTAAAGGTATATTATGAATTGGAGAATTTTAGTTGTTACTTTTATAACAACTTTATCATATGGAGATATAGGAGGGGTCGTTTATAAAGATTTACCTCTTAATGGAACAACTGTTAATAGTTATGGAGTTAAAGATACAAATGAGTTAGGTCTTAAAGGAGTTAAGGTTACGATTCAAACCAAGAGTGGTAAAGAGTTTACTACAACTACGAATGATAATGGTTCTTGGCATTTTGTAAGTAATGAAGAAAACTTTAGAGTAGAGTTTTCAAATTGGTCTAAGTACCTAACTGAAAGTAGTAAAAGTACAGATGGAAAAAACAGTGCTGTAGAGTTTGTACAAAATGGTGAAGACAATATAACATTTGGTCTTTATGATGTTAATAGTTATTTTACAACAGCAAATCCTTCTTTTACTACAACGATTATTGGTAATGGAGATGTAAATAATAGCACGGTACCTGCTTTGGTAACTAACCACTATGCAGATAAAGGGTTAAATGGAGCGTTTCAAAATCTTCTTGGCACTCAAGGAGAGGGACCATCTTATGTTGTTGATGCAAAAGCCTCTGAAATAGGTACGGTTTGGGGAGTAGGGTATCAAGCTTATAAAAAACGAATGTTTCTAGCATCATCTCTTTGGAGACATGTTGCTAATATTGAAAATAAGTTAGGTCTTGTTTTTGTAGCAGATTATACAAAAAACAGTGAAAAAATTATTGGAAAAATGAACCTTGAGGGTATTAATGGCATTCATCTTGGAGATGTAAATCGTAGTGGAAATATGGTACATGACTTGTCAACTGGACCACTTGAACCTAATGTTGATGTTGATGCTTATGTAAAAGTTGGAAAGTACGCTTATGGAGATTTGGATTTTGATGAGAAGAGTCAAACTCTATGGGTTGTCAATCTGTTTCAACAAGCCATTATTAAAATGGATGCTTCTTCAGATAATTTAGAAGAGATTGCTTCATCTGCACAGCAGTATAAACTGGCTGATTTAAGTGGTGTGCCTGTTTGTAGTGGTGGAGCTTTGCGACCATGGGCTTTAGCTATTAATGCTGGTAAAGGTTATGTGGGAATGATTTGTGATGCTTCTGTTTCACAAAAAAGAGAAGATTTAAAAGCCTATCTTTCAAGTTTTGATTTGGAACATCCTGAAAATGGTCTAAAAACTGAATTGGCTATTAATATGGACTATGATAGAAAAACAAATGCCGACGGAGAACAAAGCAATCAATATTTCTTTCCTTGGAGTGATGAGGTACATCAGACCATTAGTTATGTAAAAGATTATTTTTGGGATGATTATAATCAACCTATATTAACAGATATTGAGTTTGATGAACATGGTAATGCCTACTTGGCTTTTACGGATAGATATGCTCTTCAAATTGGATACCAAAATTATCCTGCATCTAAGTATCCACCTGATATTGTGAGTGAAAACATTGAAGCTTTTGGTGAAATATTTAAAGCATGTAATAGTAATGGTAAATTAGAATTAGAAGGAACAGGGAGTTGTACTAAAGGTACTGCTAGAGGAGATAATGGTGATGTTGACTTTTTTGATGACAATGGTGGAGATAACAATGCCAACTCAAATGGTGGAGCTTTAGCTCTTATTCCTGGAACACAGGAGCTTCTCTCTACTGTTAATAGTCCTCATCCTACAGATGAGCATGGAAAAGAGTATTGGGATTTAACAGGTGTAGAAACTTTTAGTACCGTTGATGGTTCTATTAACAATTGGTATGCACACCTTTTAGCCAGTGAGCGACCATTTAGAGGAAAAGGAGTAGGTTTAGGTGATATTGAACTACTTAATGAATCTGCACCTGTTGAAATAGGAGATTATGTATGGAGAGATGGTGATGGTAATGGTAAACAAGATGCATATGAAGCAGGAATAGCTGGTGTTACTATTGAGTTGCTTAAAGACAATAATATTATAGCTTCTGCTGTAACTGATAAAGATGGGGCTTATCTTTTTTCAAGTGCAACATCAGACGTTGAAAGCTCAAGTCATATCTATAATTTAACTGAATTGGTAGCCAATAGCAGTTATCAACTTCGTATATCAAATGCTACAGGTTCAGAACAACAAGAGAGTTTAAAAGATTTATATTTAACAAGTGCAAATATTTCAGATGGTGAAAATGCATTACTTCATGATAGTAATGCTGAAGCGAATGAAACAAGTGCAGTAGTTACGGTTGTACCTAAAGTAGGAGAAAACTTACATAGTATAGATATTGGATTTAAACCCTTGGTTCCAGATAAAAGAGTCGTTGTTGACCCTATAGAGAATAATAATTCTGATGAAAATTGTGATTGTCCAGCATATACAGAGAGTGACTCAATTTCTCTTTTTCAAAATAAGATGATAATAAGTCTATTTTTATTGTTTAATCTGTTAGGGCTTTTTTATGTTCATAAAGAGCTTTTAGGAAAAGTGGAAGAGGAGTAGTTTGATATAAATTCAAATAAATAAACTTAAAGAGAGGAACTCTTCTCCTCTCTATTCCCTCTTAATCTCTTTAATAAAACAAAAATTAATTATATATAAGTATGATTTCTGTATATGGACTGTTTATAAGGGTTTTGGGGGAATAAGTAGAAAGTATAGTCTAAATTTAGAAGAGGATGTAGATAGTATTGATACGAATAATAATAATTTTAGTTGTTAGTGCTTTTTTAATTTGTTTTCATAAATTGATTGATGATATTATGCTAACTACAGTGTTATCTCGTAAACCAATTTTAACAAATTTATTAGCAGGTGAAAATTATGCATACCGTAGTGTAGAGACTCATACTGATGATAAAAATAGTTCTATTGCACTACTAGGGCATTGGAATACAAAGCAGTTTGAAACAGCATCCTTTACATTGGAAAAAGGAAAACATTATACCTTAGGTGCGTATATGAAAGCGATAGGTTCAGACCAAGGTCAGAATGTTATGTTTAAAATTTCAGGTGCTGGTCATAGCGATGAGATGAACTGGAATGTTTCAAAAGTAGGTCAATGGGAAGAGATACTCATGCCCTATAGGGCAGATATAACAGGCACCTATACTATCTCCATTTTTACCTATAAGTATTCATTAACAACCGATAAAAAGTATGCAAAAGAAGATGGTTCCAATTTAGATAGAAATGCAACTATTCTTCTTGATGATTTTTATGTTTATGAGTCTGAAAAAATAGCTTCAAATGAGCCTTATACTCCAAAATTACCTTATAAAAGTTCAAATATAAAGATTGATGAGCAGGGAAATTGGTCCATCAAAGAGAACGGTATATGGCGAGATTTTTTCCCTAAATTTGCCTATCAAGATTGGTCTTCAGATTTTAAAAAGTCTGCAAAGATGTATCGTTCATATGGATTTACAGGTTTTACAAATATAGACACGTTAGATAAAATCCACTTGGCTGTTGCAAATGGTATGGAATACAATGCCATACAGGTGAATGATATGAAAATAAAGGATGTTAATGATTCTATTAAGAAGCTGATAGAAAATGTCAATCGTGAAGTATCAGATAGAAAATTACCAGCAACATCAGTCATTATGTATGAGTATGATAATGAAGGTGAAAATTTAACCAATTATAAGCATAAAAAAAATCTCTCAGCTTGGTTAAATAAAAAAGACAAAGACCCACTTACCCATAAACGAGCAAGACCACTGAATATGTTAGTTGGGGTAGCAGAAGGTTTGGCTAGAAATTATAAAAACACTACAAATAAAGATTATATAGATACAGTAAGTACCTATGTATCACAATCAGGGGAAGCAACAAATGAGCATAGAAATCCCGTAAATACATTGGGTATTTTACAAAAGACACAAAATCAAATAGCCCCTGTTTCTATTATGCAGTTGCAGTGTTATTATCATGATGTATTTATTCCTTCAATGTTTAAAGGAATTGGTGCTGGAGCAAAAGGTTTAAACTTTTGGAGAGCAGGAACAACACATAATGGTTGTAAAAAGAATTTTGAAGAGAATGTTTGGGCATCTGCCATTAAAGATACTTTTGCAAAGATTGATGAGATGTTGCCAATTATCAAAGAGCCATTAGAGACATCTTGGAGTGCAACAGTAGACAATCCAACATTAGTCTCAATAGGTACAAGAGACCATGCTGATAAACATTATATTATTTTAGCAAATTTTGACTCTAGTGATTTGCTAGTGAAACTTAATTTAAAAAATTTAAAAGTAAAAAAAGTAAAAGAGTTTTTTTCTAAAAAAGAGCTAACTACTGTTTCATCTGATGGTAATTTTTCTATTACTATAGGACATCATAATAGAGGATTTTTAATTCTTGAATTGGACTCCATTGATGGGTAAACTCTATTAACTTAATATTTTTTCCTCAGATTTATCTATCCTCTTAATCTCTTTAATAAAATAGAAAAAAATTAATTATAACTTATATTTAATATGTAATATATTTACATTATAAATCTTTTTTATTTTATATAAATTAATATAATATTAATTTATGTATTTAATTATTTTTTTTAGTTAATATTGTATGTAATAACTAAAGAGTAAAGGATTAGAGATGAAAAAGCAGTGGATAAAAAGCTTGTGTTTTGTTATGAGTATCACAACCTATTTAAGTGCAACGGTATATGAAGATGCAGAAAATGGAAATGTAGATAAATGGCAGGTGTATGATAACACTCCAGCAGGAGCAAGCATAATGAATGTTGTTGATGAAGAGAAAGGAAATGTTATTGAGTTTTTGGGAGATGGTAGTGAAAATGGATACCGAATAGGTAATTTTCATGGAAGAGTCAATGATTGGAACAATAGTAGTGAAAAAACACTGAAGTGGAGTATGAAATATGATGAAAGTTTTACAATTTTTGTAAGTCTTAACACAACAAAAGGGCATCGTTACTTAATTTATGCACCAACAGACTATAGTGGAAGTTGGGGGTATGGATTGGGAACCGAGGCAACATATGGTACATGGAGAAGCTATAGCCGAGACTTGGAAACTGACTTAAAAGGGATTGATGCTGAAAATAGCATTGTTTCTGTAGATGGACTTTTTATAAGAGGTTCAGGTTTTGTAGATGATATAGCATTGGTAAACAGTAAAGGAGCAAAAAATCCAGCCAATTGGAGAGTTTATGACAATTCACCTGAGGGGGCATCCATTGAAGCAGTAGTTGATAGTGAAAAAGGTAATGTGGTTCAGCTCATAGGTGAAGGCGAAGAGAATGGATTTGCTCTTGGAGGTACCAATAGAACAGATTTTGCATGGAATGAAACTAGCAATCGTCAGTTAAAGTGGAGCATGAAATATGATGAAAGTTTTACAATTTTTGTAAGTCTAAACACAACAAAAGGGCATCGTTACTTAATTTATGCACCAACGGACTATAGTGGTAGTTGGGGGTATGGTTTAGGAATAGAGGCAAGAGATGGTACATGGAGAAGCTATAGCCGAGATTTGGAAACTGACTTAAAAGGGATTGATTCTGAAAATAGTATTCTTTCTGTAGATGGATTCTTTATAAGGGGTTCTGGGTTGATTGATGATGTTGTTTTAACTAAATCTCCACCTAGTAAACCAATCTTAATAAATTGGGAGGAGTGTAAATAATTCTGTGTCAATTAGATAAAATACGACATAGGAAAAAAAGATGAAAATAGAAATAGATGTAGAAGAGTTTGCAGAACAAGTAAGAAATGGACAAAGTGTAACAGCAAAAGGAGG
>JALUMR010000192.1 GCA_027055805.1 Campylobacteraceae bacterium | reverse complement strand
TTTTTTAGCGTATTTTAGCATAAATTTTAGTGAAAAAACCATTTTTAAAATTTAACCATTCAGCACTGAAGTGTCAAGTTCAATTTATCATAAACTTTATCTTTTACTTCTCTCCAAACTTTACTGTTGACAATTCCAGAATCAATATTGGCATTCATCCACTCATCGAGTTCATCTTCTGTAAAGAAGTCTCTGTTATTCTCTATAAGTTGAATTTTTGCAATCATGTAAAAATAATCAATGACCTCTTCATCACTAATTTTAATAGCAATTGTAGCCGTTTTTAAGTTTCTAATGAGCATCTGTAACTCTTTAGCAGTCACTTTATCTGTCTCATAAAAAGTCATATTATTATCCTTATCGCGAATCGTAAACCCAGCAAGGTCACGCCCTTTTAGTTCACTTATGATTTCAGAATTATTTAAGTCATCTCCCGTGTAAACTTTAACTAACTTATTGTTATAAATTCTCATATACATCAGTAAACTCCTAAAAAATTCTTAACTTTTAACTATAGCTAAAAAAAGTAAAAATAGCTCTATCTAGTGAAAAAACCACTTCCCATCATAAGGTAAAAAAACATCTTTAAAGTTCAACCAAGCCTCTTGTGAAAAGAGTGCATTTACTATTAGGTCTGTATTGGGAGCCATCATAAAAAGAGCTATTAATGACGCGTAAATAATAACTGTTTGAATCTTATCTGTATTGGTTTTTAGTTTATAAAACTTCAAAGCAGTTCCCAAAGATTTTTTAACCCGTCTGTTTCCCAAGTCTACGCTATATGTTTCATCCAGTGTCAAATGTACCAAGTATCCAAAGGTCGTCATAAAACCATAAACCCATGAGACTAAGGAGTTTAGACCAAAGAAAAATTGCATTAAAATAGCTACACTCACACCCCATAAGAGTGCCACAGGGATAGAGTGAAACATACCTCTATGTTTTGAGATTTTACGAAACACTTCTAACAAACCATAACGAATAGCAGAAAAAACCAAAGCTGACATAATGAACATCTCAACTATAGAGTAAGTAGAAGATTTAACAAAAATCATCATAATGGTTAAAAGTAAGGAGAGGACGTTAAAGCCTACTTTTATAGACTTAGAATGAGCCGAATCTACATCAGGAAGAAGTCCTCCTAATGTTCCTATAAAAAATGCCATAACCCCTTGTTCTGGTGTTACAACTTCCATAGAAAGAAGTGTTCCTGAGACTACAGCTGAAGCAGTGGCAGCTACGGTAAAATGTGTGTTGAAATTTGCCATTTTATTTGTCTACTTTAACCAATAGTTTATGGCTATTTCCTAAAATATCTTCTACTATTTGGTTGCCTGAGAAAAGCACCATATAGGGTCTGGGTGTCAAGAGACGACCTGAACGATTTTTAGTTGCCACAGAAGTCTCTACAAGCCAACCTTTCCACTCTATACCTCCACCATAAGCTAAACCTTTTTTCTTATAAGCACGTTTGGGTTGAGAAAACTTATATTTGGCATCCTTAGCACGTGGTAACTTGCTAGAGAAATAGGTCTGAATAGACGATACATAGTTAGAAGGGCGTAAGCCATATTCACCTGAAGTAGCCTGACCTCCTACTGGTCTGCCAAGTATGCTTCCCACTTGTGGTTTTGGTGCGGGAACACAACCTGAAAAAAGTGCTGTAGCTACCATAATAGTTGTAATTTTCAATGTTTTAGTCATAAATCCTCCCTATTAGATTTAGTATATAATAAACTTCTTTAGATTAAAACTCTTTTAATCGCCTCAACCAAAGCCTCTTTTTCTATAACTTTTATCTCTGCTTCATATGTTTCAAAGTCTTTAGAACCTTTTTGAACAATTTTTTGTAAAATAATCTCTCCCCCATCAAGCTCTGAACTTACCCAATGAACAGAGACTCCACCCTCTTCATTTTCATCTTCATAGCTTCGCTCTATTGCCATCATGCCTTTATGCAAAGGAAGCAATGAAGGGTGTAGATTTATGGCTTTTATGTTGTTGGTAAAAACAGGCGTTAAAATACGCATAAACCCTGCCAATACCGTTAAGTCTGGGTTATAATAATGTAGTGCATGAACCACTTCAGAGTCAAATGCTTCTCGACTGGAAAAAAGACCAGAGTCAATAATCTCAAAAGGAACATTATGCTCTTGTGCAAAATCTATTCCTCCTGCATCAGGTCGGTTGGTCAACGCCACCACAACTTCTACTTCTTTACCATGTAAGTTCTCTAAAATATACTTTAAGTTTGTGCCTGTTCCACTAAATAATACTGCTATTTTTTTCATAAAAGGATTGTAGCAAAATTACTAAAAAAATTCGTTATACTTACATATGAAAAAACAACTAAGCCTATTACTTACCTTCGTCATGCCTCTTTTACTCATAAATTGTAGTGCTAAGAGTCAGCCACAACACAGACCCACACAAAACCATACTATTTCAACAACGACTAATAACCAAGAGCTTTTAGGCAGACGCATTAACGCTACTCCACAAAGAGAAACAGTTACTCAACCCATAAAAGAGGTTAAAAGACCTGTTCCTCGTCAACACTCCTCTGCTTATGGAACCAGTAATTTGTCTAAAAGATTTAAACTACCCAATAGTATTAATGAATCCTCTGCACTCATAAAAATAGATGGTAAACTTTGGACACTTAATGACAGTGGAGGAGAAGCCAAACTTTATCAAATAAGCGAACAAAATGGGCGTATAGTAAAAACGGTAACCATTAAAAATGCTCATAACAAAGATTGGGAATCTTTAGCTTTTGATGAGAACTATGTCTATATTGGTGATACAGGTAACAACAGAGGAAACAGAAGAGACCTCAAAATCTATAAAATACCTCGTGGAGATTTAAAAGCTAAAAATAGCACACGAGCTGAGACTATTCACTTCTCTTACAGTGACCAAAAAGATTTTAGCTCAAAACCTCAAAAAAACAACTTTGATTGTGAAGCAATGGTTGCCAACAATGGAAAACTTTATCTTTTTTCTAAAAATTGGCAAGACCAAAAAACCCGTCTTTATGAACTCTCTACAACAGTAGGCAAACAAGTAGCACGATATAAAAGCACCTTTAATATCAATGGGCTAGTAACCGATGCCTCACTCAATAAAGAGCTGGATATTTTACTACTATCAAGCTATTCGCCTCTTTTAAGTGTTAATGTTTGGGCATTTACAAACTACAATGGAGACACTTTCTTTAACGGAGCTTCTAAAAAACTAACATTAAAAGCAACACAAGCTCAAATAGAGGGTATCACTTTTATAGACAACTACAAAGCCTATCTCTCTAGTGAATCATTTTCTAAATATATCTTTTCATTTGATGCAACTCTTTACCTGCTAGACTTTTCAAAAGAGTTTAATTAGGCTCTAGTAAAGCAATTTCGTCTATTAAATCAGTGGGCAACAGAGCATAAGAGCTACCCTGATGGTTCTTAACTCCAGCCGTTAAAGCCAAAGAGCCACTTAGGGTAGCATCTAATGCAGCGTAACCTTGAGCCAACAATGCCCCAATAAGTCCACTAAGAACATCGCCTGAACCACCTTTTGAGAGTTTAGCATTGCCATAAGGGTTTACAAAAAACTGTTCACCTTGTCCTATAATCATATTTGCACCCTTTAAAAGAATGGTCACATTAGGGTAAACAGAACAAAACTCTCGAACCTTCTCAAAACGATTGGCTTGTAAAATGGCAATGTTTAAAGGGCTATCTATGGTCATATTCCACAAACTTACAAACTCTTTTGGGTGTGGGGTCAAGACTATCTCTCGGTCACGTTGCTCCAAAAACTCTAAAATTATCTCATTTGAAAATACTCCTGCATCCAATACCAAAGGGGCTTCGCTCTCTAAAATATCTTCTACAATCTCATCTTCAAACTCAGAAAAGCCCATACCAAAAGCAATGGCTGTCGTGTTCTGTGGTAGAGCAATATCTTCCATAAGTGCTAAAGGAAGTGATGATTGAACTTCACCTACCATCGTTACAAGCCCTGCTCCAAAACGTAGTCCTGCTAACCCAGCCATAATAGAAGCACCCTCTTTTTCACCTGCTACCACAGCCAAATGACCAAAGTTTCCCTTATGGGTATTATGTCGTTTTCGTGTTGGAAGTTTTAAATCATCCTCTTCAAGCAGATAAGCATTGCTTTTAAAACCAATGGTATACTTTTCCTGACTTATTCCCAAATCAACACAGATAATCTCACCCACATACTCTTTTGCCATATCTGTATATAAGCACTCTTTCAAAGCCCCCATGGTTATGGTCACATCTGCAAAAAGTGCCATAGGAAAAGGGTTACCATCCATATCTATTCCAGTTGGAACATCACAAGCTATTTTAAACCCAGCTAATTTTTCCATCTCTACAATTAGGCGACGAGTTCGTTCGTCTAGTTCACGTGATAACCCTGCCCCAAAAATAGCATCAACAATAACATCTGCCTCTTCAAGGTTATTAACAAACTCAATATCTAAACACTGCACACGCTCCAACTGAACCTCTGCCATAACAGAACGCACTCCAAAAGGGATATAGAGCTTAACATTATACTCACTTTGCAAAAGTCTAGCTAAGACAATACCATCTGCTCCATTATTGCCAACTCCTGCAACAATTAGCACAGAAGTTTTGGGCTTAAAATTGGCTCGAATGTAGTTAGCCATACCCATAGAGGCATGTTCCATGAGTATATCTTCGGTTAATGCGTAGTCATCATAACAGCGTTGGTCTAGGGGGTAGCAGGATTTGTATAGGGGTTGCATATTAAAATTCTCCAAACTCTTTAAAAATATTTTCAAACTCATTAGACTTCTTGCAAAACTCTTTGGAATCGGAGACTTTAGTCCCGAACAAGACGAGGCTAAAGCCATCGGTTCCTAGTTTTGCAAGATATCTATTAAAATAACTAAAAATTGTATTTATATCTAAGCCACAAAACAAAGAGGC
Organism: Campylobacteraceae bacterium; assembly: GCA_027055805.1. Taxonomy (GTDB): domain Bacteria; phylum Campylobacterota; class Campylobacteria; order Campylobacterales; family Sulfurovaceae; genus UBA1140. The sequence goes on along the minus strand of JALUMR010000192.1, from coordinate 694 downwards.
TCTTTTTTATTTAGATTTAGCATTTCTACTCTTTATTCGTGCAATTTCCAATCGTGATAAGACTAAATCTTCATCTAAACTACCTAATAGTTCTTCTAGTTTTTTATATAACTTTATATACTCTTGACTCTCATAATTCTCATCTTCTAAAAGTTCCCAAAGTCGTCTAACATCTTTAGCCACTTCAGGAGTTCGTAAATTTTCAACTCCCATTATATCTGTTAAAATTTTATCAAATTCTAATCCGTAGCTTCTGTCTATATTATCTATAGCTACTATTTTGTTATCTTCTTTTTTTAGAACTCTTATATATTCAGGCTTGGCACTTCCTATAATATGTGGTGAATGCGTAGCTATAATAATTTGACAGTTATTTTTAAGAGCAAAGTTTTCATAGATTTTTAGGACTTTGTTTTGCCATGATGGGTGTAGGGATAGTTCGGGTTCGTCTATTAGGATTACGTTGTCTTTTATATCTTCTAAATATAGATATAATACTTTAGATAAAAGAGTTTTTTCCCCTGTAGATAATTTATCAATTGAAAATTTATCTCCTCCACTTTTATCTCTAAAAAATAAATTTCCTTCTCCATCTCTACTATCAAATTCTATTTGAGTATCTAAATCTTGAAAAATTATATTAATATACTCTTTCAACTCTTTATAGGCATCAAAAGGAGCTATACCTTTATCG
>JALUMR010000191.1 GCA_027055805.1 Campylobacteraceae bacterium | reverse complement strand
AATTGGCAGCCCAAAAAGAGGCTGAAGAGGCAGCAAAAGAGGCAGAGAAAAAATTAACAGATGCTTTTTCATTAACTAAAGTAGCATTTAGAACAGGTAGTATGCAGTTAACCAATGAGAGTAAAAAACGTTTAAATAAGGCAGCATCTATTATGAAAAATTATGAAGGTTACTCTTATAAGATTCAAGGGCATACCGATAATAGAGGAAATGAGAACTTCAATATAAAACTTAGTAAAAAACGTGCTGAAGCAGTTAAAGCATATTTAATCTCACAAGGTGTTGATGCTGAAATTTTATCTACAGAGGGGCTTGGGTCATCCCACCCAATAGCAAGTAATGATACAAGAGAAGGACGCTTTCAAAATCGTCGAGTTGTATTTGAAATTATAAAATAGTTTTATAATTTGGTAGACTTCATAACTTGCTAAAAGTAGTTGACACTTTAGGGGGAGTGACTTTCACCCCAAGGGTATTTCCGATGGGCAGTCGCTGTTGTCTATTTCATGGACTAAAGTCCATGCCCCCTCAAACACTGAATCTATAAAAGTGTAAACTTCTTTCTAAAAATTCCCCTTTAATCTTTTTAAATTAAGCTTATAGCTATATAATCCAAAAAATACTATACTTAAGGTAAATAACATATGTCAAACAGTGAATTAAAAGCTGAAGCATTAAAACTTTTTAATGCAAAAGATTATGCGAAATCATTAGAGTTATATCAAACTCTTGCTAAACAGGGAGATTTGTCTGCTCTTGCAACAGTTGGTTATTTTTATCATAATGGTTTGAGTGTAGAACAGAACTATACAGCAGCCATAGAATATTATAAAAAAGCAGCTGATGCAGGGGAACACTCTTCGGCTTATAATTTGGGGCTTTTATATTTAAGGGGCTTGGGTGTTGAAAAAGATAGTGTAAAAGCACATGAGTATTATCTTCAAGCAGCCACCAAAGGTATGCCACAAGCTCAGTTTGATGTAGCACTGATGTTTGAAAATGGAGAAGGGTGTACTCAGAACTATTCAGAGGCAGCATTTTGGTATGAAGAGGCAGCAAAAAGAGGGAATGCTGAGGCATTCAATAACTTAGGGGCTCTTTTTAAAGAGGGCATGGGAGTAGAGCAGAGTCACCAAAAAGCCTACATACTTTTTAAACAAGCTGCCATGAAAAACTCTCCACAAGGTCAATTTAACTTAGGGGCAATGTATGACCAAGGTTTAGGATGTGAAGAGAATTCAGAAAAAGCTTTAGAGTGGTGTCGTAAAGCTGCCTTTCAAGGGCATCAAAAAGCTAAAGATATTATGCATCGTATGCAACAGGATGGACAGATTGTGTTTTAAGGGGTCTCTTTGATAATAAGAAAACTATTTAAATTTGAAAATGCACATATCGTTCGTGGTTGTTCTACTCAAAAATGTAGCCAAAATATTCATGGACACTCTTATAAGGTGGAAGTGCTTTTAGAGTCTAACTATCTTGACCATGGACAGATGGTTTATGACTTTGGGTTAACTAAACGTTACATTAAAGAGTTAATAGAGGCTTTTGACCACTCTATAACTTTATGGTCAGAAGACAACCTTTCTTATATTAAAGATATGAAAAATCACTCTACTCGTTGGGTAGAACTTCCTGTCTCTCCATCAGCTGAACAGTTTTCAAGAGTTATCTATTTGATGGTGGAACGGGTTTTATTTTGTACGGGTATGGTTAATGGAGAAAAAAATGTTACAGTAAATAGCATAATTGTTCATGAGACAGAAACAGGATATGCACAAGGCTTTAAAGAGGATGCACATAGCGAACTGATGGGAATTATCTCTTTAGAAGAGATAGTTTTTTCAGATGAAATTAAACATGAATGGACAAATTTGAACCTTTGGAAAGAATTATTAGCAGGAAAATTAATGGAAAATCCAAAAAAAGTGTAGTATACTTATGCATATTTTAAATAAAAGGACATCGTAACATGAAAAAACTTACAGTTTTATCAATCGTAGCAGCAACTTTACTTCTAGTAGGATGTAATGAATCATCAACAGGGGCAGAAGCAAAAGCATCAACAGAGAAAAAAGTAGAAGCTCCAGCAGCAGAAGCTAAAACAGAGGCAACTGAAGCTAAAAAATGTGGTGAAGGTAAATGTGGTGGTGACAAAAAGTCAGCAGCAACAGAAGCTAAAGAAGCAGCTGCAACAGCAGTAGAAAAAACTAAAGAAGCCGTAACTCAAAAAGCAACAGAAGTTAAAGAAGCTGTAGCTGAAAAAGCAACAGCAGCAACAGCAGCCGTAGCAACAGCAGCAACAGCAGCAGTTGAAAAAACTAAAGAAGCAGCATCTGCAGTAGCAGATAAAGCAACAGATGCAGTAGCAGCAGCTACAGGACCTGATGGTAAAGCTCTTTTTGCAAAATGTGCTGGTTGTCACGGTGCAGATGGTAAAACAAAAGCACTTGGTAAATCAGGAATTATTGCTGGTCAACCAGCAGCAGATTTAGAGACTAAAATCCATGGTTACAAAGCTGGTACACTTAATACAGCTGGTATGGGTGCATTGATGAAAGGTCAAGTTGGTGCTTTAAGTGACGAAGATATTAAAGCAGTAGCTGGATATATTTCAGGACTATAGTCTTTTTATCCTTAGTTTGGGTAGGCACTTTGGTCTACCCCTACGGGGATATTATCTTATAAAAAAATCCTCTCTCTTATCACTTTTCAAATCTAATTTTATCGGTATCATTTTAACCATTTGCTCTTTTTCTAAATGAGATACTTCACTGCTTACAACTATCATGCCATCAGCTTTTTCCATAGGTGAGACCATTCCTGGTTTTTGGTTGCTTAATGGTGAAAAAGATTCTCCATCCCACTCTCCTAATATGACAGCATTTTTTCCTGCTCTAAATTTATGCTCATTTCTCATTTTAGTTGTAATAAGCCCATGATAAAAACTGTTACTTCCAGAGAGCTTAGCAATGGTGGGTTTTACAAACATCTCGAAGTTTACCATGGCTGCTAGTGGATTTCCAGGGAGGTTAACTACAAAGCAATTATCTAGTTTTCCAAAGGTGGTTGGTTTTCCTGGCTTAATGTCTATCCCTGAAAAGTAGGTCTCCATGCCCAGTTCTGTAAACGCTTGTTTTGTAAAGTCTTTGTCACCTACTGAAACACCCCCCGAAGTTATGATAAGGTCAGCATCTTTGGCATTGCTAACAGCAGATTTTAGAGACTCTAGTGTATCTCCTGATGAAGCAATATAGCTGACATCACAACCCAACTCTTTGGCTCGTGCATAAAACATAGGGGCATTAGAGTTGTAGAGTTGATGTTGTTCTATACGTTCATAGTGAGCCTTTAGCTCTTCCCCTGTACTAAAAATAACCACTTTTGGTTTTCTAAAAACCTCTATATGTGTTATGCCTTGTGAGGCAAGAAGTGCTAAAGTGTAGCCTGTTACTTTGGTATGGGCAAAAAGAAAAGGGGTACCACTCTTTATATCTTCACCTTTCCAACGTATCATGGCATTCTCTTTTATGTTTTGGGGAAGAATTATTCCACTCTGGGTTACTTCTACATCTTCTATGGGAACAATGGCTTCACAGGAATTTGAAGTGGGAGCTCCTGTCATGATTTTAACTACTTCTCCTTCATGGAAGGTCTCTTCTGCTCTGTCCCCTGCATAGGTAATCTCTTTTACCTTAACCTCTTTTCCTGCATCGGTAAGTTTAACAGCGTAGCCATCCATAGCAGAGTTGTCAAAACGTGGTAGGTCAAAGGTAGCTTTGTAATCTTTAGCAACAATGCACCCAAGACTCTCTTCTATGGGGATGATGTGGGTGCTTTTTTCTGTTACGTTACTGTAAATCGTCTCTAATGCTTCTTGAATAGTAATCATGAAGTTCCCTTATTATAATATGAAAATATTATAGTATAATTCACGTAAAATAACCATATGAAGGATTTTAAATGCATGGAGAGTTTACAGAGATGGTTTTAGCCCACTCTATTTTAATAAAAGCAATGTTGGCTGTGTTCGTAGTGGGGTTAATAATACCCTTTTTAAGTAGTGATTGTTCTAAGACAGTTAAACGTATGCGTATCTATATGTTTGTAGCCCATGCTACATTAACCATGATTGCTTTTTCAGGGGTAATTGCATTTGTTTTTGCTGATTTACCATTTTCTTTACCTATTGTTACTATGATAGTTATGTTTTTTGCCATGATTATGATAGAAGTAGTGAAGTACAAAAAGATTTTAAAAAATCAAAATGCTGAAAACTGTATTAAAAGTGGACGAATGACAGCTGTAATGTTTACGTTAGTCAATATAGCAATGCTTGCAGCAATGGTGGTTTGGCAAATCATGGAAGCGAAAAGTGCAGTATCTGTTTCATAAAGAGGCTGGAGCTTCATCACTCATTTTGAAAGGTGATGAGCATCGCTACATTTTTAAAGTGCGTCGCCACCGTGAAGGTGAAACCATTGCCCTGCGTAATTTAGAAGATGACTCTATCTTTTTTTATATTATTAGTTCTCTTGATAAAAAAGAGGCTCATCTTTTTTTAGAAAAATCAGAAATTTTAAAAGTTGTTGCGAAGAGAAAACTACATATTGCTTGGTGTGTTATAGACCCAAAGAGTGTCGAAAAAGTTCTACCCACACTCAATGAAATGGGTGTTGATGCTATCACTTTTATCTATTGTGAACGTTCTCAAAAGAGTTTTAAGCCAGATTTTAAACGTTTGGAGAAAATTCTACTTAACTCCTCTCAGCAGTCGGGTAGAAGTAGACTGATGAAACTGACTATGGCTAAAGACTTAAAGAGCTTCTTAGTAGATAATAAAAATTCTGTTATGTTGAACTTTTCAGAAGAAACTTTAAGTAAAAATTCAAATATTGGAATTTTTGTTATTGGTTGCGAGGGTGGATTTACAGACGGTGAAGTAGCTCTGTTTAAAGCTGAAAATATTATAGGTTTAGATACTCATCTTATCTTAAAAAGTGAGTCGGCTGTTTGTGCTGTGGCTTCTAAGTTGTTGCTCTAACCTAAATTATAGCGATAAATGGTTAAAATACTTTAACTTTAAATTAAGGTATTTTCTATGATATTGACACTTTTACTTCTTCTTACCATTCTATTTATCTCTATTGAGTTACAAAAGTATTTTAAAATTCCTTCTCCTATCACTTTGATAGGGTTGAGTTATTCTTTTTATTATATGTTCCCCAATATGGTTCTTTTTTCAGAGGAAACTTTTGCTGAGTTGGTTCTTTTTCTGATTCCTATTTTGATTGCTGCTGATGCTTTGCAGTTAAAATTGGAAGACTTGAAAAAAAATGCTATAAGTCTTTTTTACTTGGCTGTACTCTCTGTGGCACTCTCTATAGGTTTTGGTATTTTTGCTGCCAATACATTTTTTGCCGAGTATGCACTCTCTACAGGGGCTATCATAGCTCTTTTTGCTATGGTTTTGGCTACTGACCCAGTCTCTGTTGTTTCGGTATTTTCTAGTTTTAAAGTTCCTCATCGTTTGGCTATATTGGCTGAAGGTGAGTCTCTGTTTAATGATGCAACTGCATTGATTATTTTTATGTTTATAGCTATTCCTATGATGAATGGTGTAGAGATAGGGGCGATGGATATTGCAATGGTAAGTTTAAAAGTAGTAGCAATTTCTGTTTTTATTGGGCTTATGGTTGGGTTTATAGGGGTGGTTATTATGCGTTTAACGGCAGACCCTATGAGTGAGTTGGTACTTATTTTACTCACGGCTTATGGTTCATTTGAGGTAGCTGAACACTTTCATGTGGCTGGATTGTTGGCTGTTATTGTTGCTATTATTACGCTCAATACTGTAACTCAAAAATCATTTGACGAGAAAGCGAAAAAAGTAAAAAAAGCTCGAAATATTGTTAACCGTGCCAATAAAAACAAAAAGATTTTCTCTTCAAATTTTATGAGTGGAATTACTAGAAAACTAAGCTCTGATGTAAGTGATATAGAGCGTCATAATCAGAACCTAAATTATGTGGCTGTACTTGCTCTTCTTGCCAATACCTTTTTGTTTATGTCTATGGCGAGTATTGTCCATATAGATTTACTTTTAAAGTACCAAACAGAGATATTGTGGATGTTCTTAATTACCACGCTTATTCGTGCTTTTATGATGGGAACATTTGGAGTCGTTTCAAATATGACTAAAAAAATGACTGATATTGGTGTGCGTTGGTGGTCGGTTCTTCTTTTTGCAGGTATTAAAGGTGGACTATCTATTGTAATGCTTCAAATGTTACCAGAGAGCTTTGAACACCGAGAGATGTTCAATGCCATAGTTATTGGGGTTATATTACTCTCTACTTTTGTCTATGCGATAATTTTGGTTGGAATTATTTTACTAAATAAAAACAGTTTTGATGAAGAAGTTAGAGCAGAGGTGCATTAAATTAAACTAATTTCGATATAATTCACAGCTAAATTTATTGTCTCAACCAAGATTGTTGCAGTAAATCCCTCTAAATTGAGGAAGAGCCAATGTGCTAAGGTAGGTTAGTTGCCTAATATAAATTAATTAAAGGTCCGAAGATGAGAAAAGATATACACCCAGACTATAAAACATGTGCAGTAGAGTGTGCTTGTGGAAACAAGTTTGAAATTAGAACAAACAAAGAGTCAATGAACATTGATATTTGTAACGAGTGTCACCCATTCTTTACAGGTTCTGAAAGAAATGTTGATACTGCTGGTAGAATTGACAAGTTTAAGAAAAAATACAACCTTTAATGTTGTAACTCTAGGAGAAGGGACTTTAGTCCCTTTATTTTATGGACTAAAGTCCATGCTCCTGAAAGTATTGATATGCTAACCTTTATCCCTACACCCATCGGAAACCCCCAAGACATAACCATACGAGCTTTAAAAGAGTTTGAAAAAGCGACACTGTTTTTATGTGAAGATACCCGTGAAACTAAGAGACTATTACGCATTTTAGAAGAGCGTTTTGATTTTACTTCCCTCGAGGTTGAATTTTTATCTTTTCATGAACATAATGGTGCAGAGCGACTTAAAGAAGTTTCTGAGCGACTTAAAGATGAGCAAGTAGTCTACGTAAGTGATGCAGGTATGCCTGTTATCTCTGACCCTGGGCAAATTTTAGTAGAGTATTGTCAAGAAAATGGCTTAGAGTATGATGTGCTTCCTGGAGCTTCAGCTGTTACTACAGCTTATGCAGCTTCAGGCTTTAAAGATGGGAAGTTTCTTTTTTATGGTTTTCTTCCTCAAAAAGGCTCAGAGCGTTCTTCTAAACTTATAGAAGTGATGAATCATTCTACGAATATGGTTCTCTATGAAGCCCCACACCGAATAGAGAAACTTATTGGTGAAATTGCTAAATTAGATGAAAATAGAGAACTTTTCTTTGCTAAAGAACTCTCTAAAAAGTTTCAAAACTATTATAGAGGGTCGGCTAAAAAACTTTTAGAAGAGTTTGAGACCATTAACACTAAAGGGGAATGGGTCGTGGTAATAGAAGCTAAAAAAGAGGAAGCCAAAGCTCTTTATGTAGAAGATATTTTAGCCTTTGACATGCAACCCAAAGCTAAAGCAAAACTCTTGGCTAAAATAACAGATAAAAACGTTAAAGAATGGTATCAAGAGCTTATCTCTTAATAGTTACTCGACTACCGTTTAGCTACCTATTCTTAATATATAAAACACAGCAAAATTTTGATAAAATCTTTTTATGATTATATATGGAAAACAAGTCTGTCTACATGCTTTAGAAGAGCATGAAGCAGCTATTAAAACAGTTTATATTGCTAAAAGAGGGATTTTACCTCAGAAAATTTTTGAAGCCTACAAGCCACGAGTTAAATTCTTGGAAGAGAAGTGGGCACAGCAAATGAGTAAAAGTGGAAACCATCAAGGTATTTTACTTGAGATGGAAGAGTTTAAACAAAGCACCTTATCTACTTTGAAAAAAGAGAGTTTTGTGGTTGTTTTAGATGCATTAACCGATGCTGGAAATATTGGAGCCATCGTTCGTTCAGCTTACGCCTTGGGTGCTGATGGGATTATTGCCACGGGTGTTAAAACACTCAACTTCTCTTCGATGGTTCGTACAAGTTCAGGTGCTTTACTTAACATGCCTTTTGTGATTATTCCAAATATAGGGGATGTTTTAAATGAGCTAAAGCAAGTAGGTTTTAAAACTTATGGTGCAGCAATGGATGGTGCAGATATAAACTCTTGTCAATTTACAGATAAAAGAGTATTGGTTCTTGGTTCAGAAGGAGAAGGTCTTTCTAAACGAGCAAAAGCTAAAATAGATGAATTGGTCTCTATCGAGATGAAACATGAGTTTAACTCTCTAAATGTAAGTGCAGCAGCAGCAATTTTAATACATAGGATGGGAAATGCAACTCAATGAACTTATAGAGCAAGAGGGTATAGAAAAGGTTGCGATAAAGACAACTATTTCACAAGATAATTTAAACTACTTGATAAATGAAAACTTTGAAAAGTTAAGTCGAGTTAAGGCTTTAGGTTTTTTGTTAATTTTAGAGCGAGAGTACAAAGAGTTAGAGGTCTCTGAACTCAGAGAAAATATTAAACTTTTTTTTGAAAACAATCACCCTGATTATGACAACCTTATAGTTGTTTCTAGGAGTTCATCTACTCATAAGAGTGGAGAATTCTCTTTTTTTAAGTGGTTTGTGATTTTAGGAATTCTTGTTGGAGGTTGGTATCTTTATACTCAAGGAAAGTTAGATGGTTTATTACAAAATATTACAAATAAAAAAGATATTTATACGAATGAAAAAGCTTTAGAAAACAATACAACGGAAGAAGAAGCAGAAAAAATTTCTATTACAAAAGATACTCAAGAACCTGTCTCTATAGTAGCTCCAGTTGAGCCAAAAATTGACTTAGAAGCAGCAACAGTTAACGTAGTTGCAGAAGAGAATAGAACTGAAAAAACAGTTAACAAAACTGAAACTATGCAGTCATCGGTAGCTAAAGAACTTACAAAAATAAAAGCGTCTCAACCCCTATTATCAAATGGAGAAGCTGCTGAAAATAAGCCTGAAGTAAAATCTGTACCTGTAATATCAACCATTACTATTAATCCTACAAGAGGCATGTTATGGTTTGGTTTTATAAATGTTGATACAAAGAAGAAAAAAGAGTTTATGAAGCAAGTTTCAACACCCTTTGATATTAAAGATGGCCGTTGGATATTGGTTACAGGACATGGGTTTTTAGATATTGCTTCAGAAGCAAAAACACTTGAGGTAAGTGATAGAAATAAACACTATTTTTATATAGACTCTAAAGAGATAAAAGAGATTAGTCAAAAAGAGTTTAGAGAGCTCAATGGTGGACATGGTTGGATATAACCAAAATAGAATAAAAAAGAGGAATAGTTAATGTTTGATGAGATTCAATTTGAAAAAATAAATAGATTGCCAAAGTATATTTTCGCTGAAATAAATGACTTGAAAATGGCAGCAAGACATAATGGTGAAGATATAATAGATTTTTCTATGGGGAACCCAGATGCCAGAACTCCTCAACCGATAATAGATAAGCTTTGTGAAACTGCACAGCGTGATAAAACACATGGTTACTCTGCAAGTAAGGGTATCTATAAATTACGACTTGCAATGTCTAATTGGTATAAACGTAAGTATAATGTAAAACTTGATCCCGATACAGAAGTGGTAGCAACCATGGGAAGTAAAGAGGGATATGTACACTTGGTTCAAGCCATTACTAACCCTGGTGATGTGGCAATTGTTCCTGACCCAACTTACCCAATTCATTCACAAGCGTTCATTTTAGCTGGTGCAAATGTAGAAAAAATGGAATTGAAATTTGATGAAGAGAATTTTGAAGTAGATGAAGAGCAGTTTTTTAAAGATTTAAATGATGCCTTAGATAACTCACTACCAAAAGCAAAATTTTTGGTATTAAACTTTCCTCATAACCCAACAACGGCTACGGTTACACCTGAGTTTTATGAAAAAGTAGTGGCTCTTGCAAAAGAGAAACGTTTTTATATTATTTCAGATATTGCTTATGCTGACATTACTTTTGAAGGTTATAAAACACCATCTATCTTAGAAGTCGAAGGTGCTAAAGATGTAGCAGTAGAAGCGTATACCATGTCAAAGTCTTATAACATGGCAGGTTGGCGTGTTGGTTTTGTTTGTGGGAACAAAAAGCTTATTGGAGCATTGCAAAGCATTAAATCGTGGTTAGATTATGGTATGTTTACCCCTATTCAAGTAGCCGCAACCGTTGCTCTTGATGACCACCATTATGTTCCTGATGAGCAGATTATTCCTCGTTATTTAAAACGTAGAGATGTAATGCTTGAATCCTTTGCTAATGCAGGTTGGAAAATGGGTAAACCAAATGCTTCTATGTTTATTTGGGGTAAAATTCCTGAATCTTGTAGAGCAATGGGAAGTTTAGAGTTTTCAAAAAGATTGTTGGTCGAAGCTGGTGTTGCAGTAAGTCCAGGGATTGGTTTTGGTAAGTATGGTGATGAGTATGTACGTATTGCACTTATTGAAAATGAAAATAGAATTCGTCAAGCTGCACGAAATATAAAGAAGTTTTTGAAAACAGTTGATGCTGAAAATAAAAAGGAATCATAAATGGTAAAAATAGGAATACTTGGAGTAGGAACAGTAGGGGCAAGTGTTGCTAATATCTTAGAGAACAATGCAGATATTTTAGAAGCGAGAGCTGGTAAAAAGATGGTTGTTAAACATGGTGTGGTTAAAAACATGGGTAAAGAGAGAGGGGTAAACATTACACTTTCAGACAACCCAATGGATATTATTAACGACCCTGAAATAGACATCGTTGTAGAGCTTATGGGTGGGGTTGAAGAGCCTTATGCACTGGTTAAAAAAGCTTTAGAAAATGGTAAAGCAGTCGTAACAGCCAACAAAGCACTTTTGGCGTATCATCGTTATGAGCTTCAGGAGATAGCAGGGGACATTCCTTTGATGTATGAAGCAAGTACAGCAGGTGGAATCCCTATTATTGGTGCATTACGTAATGGTTTGGCATCTAATCATGTTGAATCGATTCAAGGTATTATGAATGGTACTACCAACTACATGTTAACTAAGATGATAAATGAAGGTGCTTTATACGATGAGATTTTAAAAGAGGCTCAAGAACTAGGCTACGCAGAGGCTGACCCTACTTTTGATGTGGGTGGTTTTGATGCCTCTCATAAACTTCTTATTTTGGCAAGTATCGCCTATGGTATTGACGCTAAACCTGAAGATATTCTTATAGAGGGTATTGAAAACATTACTCAAACCGATGTGGCTTTCGCAAAAGATTTTGACTACGAGATTAAGCTCTTAGGAATTGCTAAAAAAGTAGAGCGTGGTGTCGAGCTGAGAGTTCATCCAACCATGATTCCTTCCAGTAGCATGATAGCAAAAGTAGATGGTGTAATGAACGCAGTCTCTGTAGTAGGTGACTGTGTAGGTGAGACCATGTACTACGGTGCAGGTGCAGGTGGTGACGCCACAGCTTCTGCTGTTATTGCAGACATTGTAGACATTGTCCGTGGAAATCATGGTCCAATGCTAGGCTACAAAAAAGGACTAGAGAGTGATATGGAGCTTCTGTTTGAATCGGAAATTGTAACCCACTACTACCTTAGAATGAGTGTCGATGACAAGTCGGGTGTTTTAGCAAAAATAACCAATGTGTTAGAAAAATTTGACATCTCTATAGAATCAATGTTACAAAAACCACATAAAAATGAAGACGTAGTAAAACTTCTTTTTACCACTCACGAGTGCCAAGAAGAGAAAATTCAAGCAGCAATGTTAGAGCTTAAAAAACTCGATTGTGTTCATGGTGAAATTGCTATGATGAGGATTGAGAAATAAAATATCAAAAAATAGTATATGAATCTATTGAAAAAGGATAAAAAATGGCAAAAGAGCACTACTTTGACATCACCGCAAAACTGGATATGATGGAGATGAAAAATGCAATTATTATGGCACAAAAAGAGATAGCAACACGTTTTGACTTTAAGGGAGTGGTTGCCGAGATTGACTTAAATGAAAAAGCAAAGATAGTCTCTCTTAGCTCTTCTAGTGAACAGAAAATTGATGCACTAAAAGATATACTCATCTCAAAACTGATTAAACGAAATATAGCAGGGAAATCACTAGAAGAGGTAAAGAGTGAGGGAATTTCTGGTGGTAACACAAAGATTATTTATAAAATAGTTGACAGTATAGAAAAAGATGAAGCCAAAGAGATAGTAAAAGCGATTAAAGCTATGAAGTTGAAGGTTACACCATCTATTCAAGGTGATGAGGTACGTGTGACAGGAAAAAAGCTTGATGATTTACAGGCTGTAATGAAAGAGGTTAAAACGCTTGATTTAAAAGCTCCGTTGGTATTTGGAAACTTTAAATAACCGTAGGGTGCGATTGCTATCGCACCAAATGGGGGTCTGTTAAGAACAGTGTCCCCCACCACAGCATCCACCAGAACTTGCTTGAGGTGCAGGTGCATTCATAGCAATACTAAAGTTCTGACCATCTTCACTTAGTGTAAAGTCATGTTTCCCACAAAATTTTGTGTTCATGTGGTTTACCATGCTTTGTGCTTGAATTAGAGCATCATCTTTATTGTCGAAACCCATGTTGTTGTCGTAGGCACTTTTTTTGAAACATCCACACTCTTTATCTACTGTGATTTTAAACATATTTAAATCCTTTATTTGTTTGTATTTTTTGGATAATAACACACTTTTCTTAAAAATAGGAGTAATTCACTCCTATTTTATTTATAAGAAAAAGTTCTCTAAATCATCGTCACTTTAAGTAAAAATAGGATAAAAATAGTCTTAATTAAGTTAAAACTTTAAGGGCAATTCAATGACAGCAAAATTTGACGTAAAAGAGATAGAGAGTGTCTGTACCTATTGTGGTGTGGGTTGTGACATTACAGGGGTGGTTGAGAACAATAAGATTACTAAAATCTATGCTCAAAAAGATGGAGTGGTTTCGCAAGGTAAGCTCTGTGTCAAAGGGAAGTTTGGGTTTGATTTTGTTGACTCCGATGAGCGAGTACGAGAGCCACGTATTCGTAAAACTTTTTTAGATAAAAACCCAACCATAAAAGCCAAATTTGAAGATAAAATGAAAATCTTTGATGATACCTTTTGGACTTGTGATTTAGATACGGCAACGTCGATTGCTTCTATGAAACTTGCCGAAATTAAAGAGACCTTTGGAGGGGATAGTTTTTGTGCCATTGGTGGGGCAAGAACGAGTTGTGAAAGCTCCTATTCTTTTCAGAAGTTTTGTCGTGAAACAATGGACTCTCCTCATGTTGATAATTGTGCTAGGGTTTGTCACTCGCCATCGCTTAAAGGAATGAGAGCGACCATTGGTGAGGGGGCAGCAACTAATCCATATAATGACATTTATGATTGTGAGTTTATTTTAGTGATTGGCTCAAATACGATGGAAGCTCATCCGATTGTGGCAAATCGTATTGTGGATATGGCAAAAAAACACAATAATTTAGCCATTATAGATGTACGTGAGACTAAAATGGTAAAGTATGCAAAGCATAATTGTATTATCCCTTATGAGGCAAATTTACTTGTGCTAAACATGATGACTTATGTCATTTTGGATGAAGAGATTTATAATAAAAAATTTATTGACAACCGTACCAAAGGGTTTGAGGAGTTTAAAGAGAAGATTTTAAATGACCCTTATGCTAACCCTAAGTTTTTTGAGCAGATTGAGGGTTATGAATATTTGGCAAAGATGATTCCCAATATTGCTCGTGAGTATGCTGTTAAGAAGTCGATGATATTTTGGGGGCTTGGAATTACGGAACATTTAGATGGCTCTTACGCTGTTATGGCGATGACTCACTTAGGATTGCTTACTGGAAATATAGGAAAACGTGGTGTAGGACTAATGCCTCTTCGTGGTCAAAACAATGTTCAAGGGGCGTGTGACATGGGTTGTCTACCTTATTTTGCACCTGATTATGAGCAACCTAAAGTTGAGGGGTTAATGACACCTCAGTTGGTAGACGCTATGATAGATGGGAAGATAAAAGCTCTACTTAATATGGGTGAAGACATTACGCATATTCATCCGAACTTAAATAAAATAGACAAAGCTATTGGGAACTTAGAGTTTATTATGGTGCAAGAGCTGTTTATGACCGATATTGCAAAGAGAGCTGATATTATTATTGGGGTGAAGTCAGCTTATGAGAAGACGGGGGTTTATGTCAATGCGATGAGACGGCTTCATCTTTCACAACCTTTAGTAGAGACTGATTTACCTGATGATTGGGAGGTTCTTAAAGAGTTGACCAACAAACTTGGAGGTGACTTTAAACATGAGACAAGTGAACAAGTTTGGGATGAGGTAACCAAAGTCGCTCCAAAACGTTTTTCAGGAGCTCAATATTATAGATTGGCTCGTCATCGAAAACGTGGAATGCAATGGCCTGTCTACTTAGAAGATACTCCAATTTTGCACCTGCTTGACTTTAGAACCGACGATGGACTTGGAAAGTATGTCTATAAGCAGTATGAACCTCGTGGAATGATTCAGGAGATTTTAGACAAAGAGTTTTATGCTGATGGGCTTGATGGTTTCTACTTAACCACAGGGCGAACTTTGGCACACTACAACAACGCTGCTCAAACTAAGCAGACAGCAAAACTCTACAACAACCATAGTGAAGATACACTCTTAGCTTCGGTGGAAGATGAGGGAAAATTTGGGGACAAGGTGATTTTAAAAACAGAGTTTGGTGAGACTTCCGTACTCAATGTAAAATACACCAACAAAGTAAAACCTAGAACACTTTTTACTACCTTTCACCATGCACGTTCTAAGATAAATGCAATCTTTGGAGATGAAGCAGATGAGTTGATTATGACGGCTCGGTTTAAATCGTTACGGGTTTCTGTTGTGCCTCAATAATGATGTGTAGGGTGTAGTCCTTGACTACACCCTTGTATGACAATTTGCCATATTTCTCTCTTTTTTAATATCATCTATATATAATTAAAATAAAAAAGGTCTTCTTATGCGAAATGAATTTAATACCCTTATTGGAAGTCAGAACGAAGCTAAAGCAGTTGAATTTTTAATGGCTGAGGGCTTTAGAATTGTTGAGCAGAACTATTATGCTCGTAAGTTGGGTGAGATAGATATTATTGCGATGCAAGATGGGGTACTTCATTTTGTAGAAGTGAAGTCAGCTCAAGCAGATTTTGACCCTATTTATAACTTTACACCCTCTAAGCAGCGAAAAGTTATTAACTCCTCTTATTACTACATGAAAGAGAAAGGTTTAGATATGGTTTTTTCTATAGATTTAATTGTTATTCGTTGGGGCGAGATAGAATTTTTAGAAAATGTGACTCTTTAAAATACTTTAACCAAGGGGGTTATATTTAGTTTTTGTTATTTTTGGCTATAATCTTTAAAATATGTTTAGCAGTGTTTAAATATAATTCTTTATATTGAGGATAATAATGGCTTGGCGAACTAAAAAAACAAAGAATGGTTTCGTTTTTGAAGAGTTTGGATGGTATGATATTGAGAGAGTGAATAAAAAATTAAAACCTAGATTAGAGGGTGGAAAATTTGCTTCTAATAATCCCATGCCAAATGAAGATAAGCGTACTGATGATGAAAATAGTTATATCTCAGATGTCAATCAGTACATTAAACAACTTAATGAGTATGGTTCTAAAAAGGCAATTGAGATTAAAAAAGAGGTTTATACTCTTGTTGAAAAAGTTGAACTTGAAAATATTAATTTCTCTAAACTCTATAGATTTTTTAAAGAGAAGTCTAGCAGTATAAATGATACATTTATTCAAGAAGAAGAGGAGAATCAAGAGCGAAGACTTGACCTGCGTAATGAGCTTAATACTTTTCGTTTAGCCAATAAGTTAAGTAAAAGAGAGGCTTATTATCCTAAAAGTTATATTTTACATTTTGCATGGATATTTGTATTTATCTTTGTAGAAGCACTTATTAATGCTTATTTCTTTGGAGAAGCTTCAAGCTTAGGGCTTCTTGGTGGTGTACTTATAGGCTTTGTTACCTCTTTTTTCAATGTGACACTATCTACCATAGCTGGTTATGTTTTACGCTATAAAAATCATGTTTCATGGTTTAAAAAGATATTAGGTCTTTTTACTTTTACACTTTTATTGGTAACTATTTTTGTATTGCATCTTTTTATTGCTCATTATCGTGAGATTTTAAGTGTCAATCCTCATGTAGAGATATGGTCTGTCGTGGAACCTATGTTAAAAGAACCTTTTGCCTTACATGATATGGAGACCATTATCTTAATATCTTTAGGGCTTTTAGTTACTCTATTTAGTATTTTTAAAGGGATGAGTTTAGATGATAGATACCCTGGATATGGAGCTGTTTATCGTAGATGGAGAGAGAAAGAAGACCAATTTTTAAGCTCTAAAAAACAGTCAAGAAAATTGATGCGAGAACTCTACTCGGTTTCATTAAAAAAATCTGATGAGATGGTTGCAACCCTTGCAGCATCAAAAAAGAGTTTAGATAATCTTCATTCAGATATGAGTGCATTTATCAATGCCTATACAGGCTATCATCTTCGAGCCATAGAGGGAGCAAGAAAATTGATAAGCTCTTATAGAAATGGAGCAAGATTTGTCTATGGAGATAGAGTCCGTTTTGACTATAGTGATAAACTTTTAGTAGGTGATGGTGGTTTAAGTAAGCTTAATAACAAAAGATTATTAGAGTCACAACAACTACTTGAAGATACTTTAACTAAAGTAAATGGTCACATGAATGAATTTTATGAAAATCAAAAGCTCTTCGAAAATGAGCTTGATGAGTTAAAAGATAAATATTTAAGTCATGAAAGTATAGAGAAGATACTCTATCAAGTTAAAAAAAATAGGGAGCTTGAGCTTTGAGAAGAAAAGATTTTTTATAACAGATTAGCTTTCTTGATAAACGGTTATATTAATTTATATTAATTGTTTTTATTATCATTTGTAGGGCTTTTAACAGAGGATATTATAAAGTATAGAATAAGATTATGTTTTTTATATATTTCTTTTAAAATACCGTAATTCTTATGTTTTAGAGTATCTATTTGCTATAATACTTACATGAGAGTCATTCATTTTTTCCCTTTTTTTGAGGCTCTCATACGATAACTTTTAATTTCATAAACTTTAACTCTTTCCCCTTTTTTCTAAATAGAAACGGTTAAAAGTTATCTTCTCTTTTTTCTTTCAATTTACAATATACTCACATAGTTTGGTTATAATAGATATAGACTATTTCATGGAGGAGATATATTGAAACATCTTATTGATTTCATAGAGGCTAAAACAGTTTCTAAAGCTAAAATATTTAAACACCTGAATGCTACTTCACAAGAGGCAAAAATACTTCAATACATCTGTCGTCGTTTTGTTAAAGGAATAGAAGAGACAGCTGTCTTGGATATTTTACAAGATAATTTTGAGTATGAGGGGTATGATTATTTAGCTTATCTTTCTATGGTTAAAAAACTTATGGATATGGGTTGGATAGTGCAGGTGAGTTTTGGTCAAGTTCAAGTACAAGAGGTCTCTCAGCTGGAACTTCTTAACACTTCAGTGGGACCTAGCATGAGTCTACTTCGTCTGCTTGAAGAGGGGTCACTAGAGATAACATTGCCTGATATAAAACCATACACTGACCATTTAGAGTACCTTCAAGATCAATTTGATGTTATAGAACTTTCACACAAAATGTCTGTTAAAAAACAAGGTTTTTCAGATAGCTCATTAAGTATAGGTCGTTTAAAAAATAAACTGGTTCTTTTGACTCAACGTATTGTAGAACGACTAAAAATCACCAAAGAGCCTATAGTAGTAGAGGAGTTTTTTAAAGAGAAGAAATTTGATGAGAGAGAGCAGAGAATCTTTTTAGCCTTACTTAAAGAGGAGTATTCGGGTGGAGAGGGGCAGTTTCGCGATATGAATACGCTTATTGAGCTTATTTCCCTTGATGAGTACGATAAAATTCGTAACCGTGCGTTACTTGAAGATGGTTCTCGCTTGATTTCTGATAAAATTATTGACTATGAAGAGATACTCAACATGTTTGGAGGAATTAGCCGTTCTTTTTATCTACAAGAGGATGTATTGCAAAAAATTATTCACCCCAACAAAAAGAAAAAAGTCACCAAGTTAAAACTGGACAAACTTATAGAAGAGCAAGAGCTTTTTGAGTACTTAACCCCAACCACTGACCTAAGTGATGTGGTGCTTCACCCAAAAACAAGAGAAGTACTCAATACCGTTATAAAACAGGTCGATAAAGATGTCTTTGCAAAGTTAAAGGCTTGGGGGATTAAGAGTAAACGAAAAGGAATAGATGCCCGTATTATTTTCTATGGAGCTCCTGGAACGGGTAAAACCATGACAGCTGTCTCTTTAGCTAAAACATTAAAACGTCCTATTTTGAGTTTTGATTGTTCTAAGATTCTTTCTATGTATGTTGGTGAGAGTGAAAAAAATGTTCGTAAGATTTTTGATGAGTTTAAAGCTCTAAGTAAAAAAGCAAAAGTTGACCCTATTTTACTACTTAATGAAGCTGACCAGTTTCTAAGTAGCCGAACGCAAGGAACAGGAAGTTCAGCTGATAAAATGCACAACCAAATGCAAAATATTTTCTTAGAGCAAATAGAGCAGTTTGAGGGGATACTCATAGCTACGACAAACCTGCTTGACAACATAGACAAAGCCTTCTCAAGACGTTTTAACTATAAAATAGAGTTTAAAAAACCTGGTAAAAAACAGAGAAAACGCCTTTGGCATTTTATGTTACCTGAAAATGCAGATTACGATGAAAAACTAGACGTTACAGAGCTTTCAAAATATGAGCTAACAGGTGGACAAATAGACCTTATTATAAGAAATACAGCCTATAAAGTAGCCGTTAGAGAGGAAAGTGTCTTTACGTTAGAAGATTTTTTAGAAGAGATAGAAAAAGAGCTAGGCTCTAGTTTTGAAAGTGAAGGTAAGAGTATGGGGTTTAAGGTTTAACTATGACTATATGGAAATATGAAGAAAAAAACATCATCAAGTTCTATAAAGAAAACCATGGTGAAGGCGAGTATTTGGGTGATTTAGATGAAGAGCTTATTAAAAAAATGATTTTAGAGATAAAGCCTGATATTAATATTGTTCAGGCTTTTGGAACATTGGATTATTTTGGTATGTTGCCTATCTTAGTTACAAAAAAATAAGACAATGAGTGAGCTTTTCACTCATCTTTTCTTTATCTCTACAAAAAAACTTTCCTCCTATAAAACTCTATTACTTTCTATTAGTTCCTATTCTATTTAATTGTTAAATTTTTATAAATAAGTAACACTTATTAAAATGTTTACTTTTTCTTATTCTATTGACCAATATCAAAGTAATTCATAAGTTCTTCTTCTATAATATATAATGTAACCTTATAATAGGAGCAAATTACTCCTATTTAAATTAAAAGGAGGAAAGTAAATGCAAGTTGAAATGTCAAGAAGAAGATTTCTTCAAGGTGGTGTTGCAATGAGTGTTGTTGGTGGTACAACATTTTCTGCGACGAACCTTTTTGCTAGTCATGAAGAGTCACACGGCAGTGTGCCAACAACAATTACGACAAAAACGAGTACAGGAAAAGCAGAAGAGGTTCCAATACTTTGTGGTATGTGTGTCAATAAATGTGCAGCTTTTGCACGGGTTGAAGATGGTGTTATTACCAAACTTAATC
>JALUMR010000190.1 GCA_027055805.1 Campylobacteraceae bacterium | reverse complement strand
AGAGATACCCATATATAGAAGAAGTAGTAGTTTACTAGTTTACTCTTGACTCTCATCAGTAGAAGAAGTCTCTTCAGCAATAACATCTGGCTCTTCTGCTTCCTCTTTAGGACATTTAGCCATACTTACGACAATATCTTTTTTCTCTACATTGACCACTTTTACACCAGAGGTATTACGCCCTGCTTTTCTAATGGTCTCCATGTCTACACGTATCATTTTACCTATACTTGTTAGACACATCATGTCTTTGTCGGATTCTACTAGAACCACACCGACCACATCACCTGTTTTAGAAGAGAGTTTCATAGAGATAACCCCTTTTCCTGCACGACTCTGCTCTCTGTACTCTGAAGCTGTTGTTCGCTTACCTATACCTTTTTCACTTAACATTAGAAGTTCTGACTCCTCATCTGCTATGGTTGTTGCACCACAAACAAAATCATCTTCTATTTTAAATTTAATAGCTGTTACACCACGTGAAACTCTACCTATCTCTCGTGCATCTTCTACCTTAAATCGAATACATTGACCTTTTTTAGTGGTCAAGAAGAGCCATTTGGTCTCTGGCATAACAATTTTTGCTGTAACAATAGCATCATTTTCATCAAGGTTAATTGCTCTGACACCATTGGTTCTAATATTTGAGTACTCTTTTAGGTTTGTTCTTTTAACAATACCGTTTTTAGTAAAGAATACCAATCCTTTGTCTTCATTAAAGTCCGTTGTAGGAATAATAGACATAATCTTCTCATCAGCTTTAAGGTTAATAAGGTTTAGAACAGCTCTACCTTTTGCTACTCTTGAACCTTCAGGAATTCTATAAACTTTTAACCAGTAGAGTTGCCCCATGTCGGTTACAAACATTAATGTATCATGAGTATTAGAAATGAAAAACTGCTCTATAAAGTCATCATCATGAGTAGTAACAGCTATTTTACCTTTACCACCACGTTTCTGTTTTTCATACTGTTTAACAGGAACACGTTTAATGTACCCTCTATGAGTAATGGTCACAACCATTGGCTCATTAGGGATAAGGTCTTCTATGTCAATATCATCATAATCATCAATAATCTCTGTACGTCGCTCTGATTTAAAGTTTTCTGCTATCTCTTTAAGTTCATCGGCAATAATTCCATTTAGAACTTCTTCACTTTTCAAGATAGACTCTAAGTATTCAATCAGTGCATAAAGCTCTTTTAACTCATTCTCAATTTTCTCAACTTCAAGACCAGTTAGTCTTCTTAGTTTCATCTCTAAAATTGCATGTGATTGAATCTCTGAAAGAGAGAAGCTCTGCATTAAGGCTATTTTAGCTGTCTCTGTATCTTCACTCTCTCTAATAATTCTAATCACTTCATCAATGTTATCAACAGCAATTTTAAGACCTTCTAATATGTGGGCTCTTGCTTTTGCTTTTTCAAGTTCAAAGATGGTTCTTCTAATAATAACTGTTTTTCTATGACGCAAAAATAAGTCAAGAAGTTCACGAAGTTTAAATACTTTTGGCTCTTTGTTAGCAATAGCCAACATAATGATACCAAAGGTCACTTGCATCTGTGTCTGCTTAAAGAGGTTGTTTAAAATAATATCAGACATAGCATCACGCTTAAGCTCAATAACAACTCTCATACCCTCACGGTCAGACTCATCACGAATTTCAGAAATTCCCTCTATTTGTTTGTCACGTACAAGGTGTGCAATGTTTTCTATAAGACGAGATTTATTTACTTGGTAAGGAAGCTCATCTATAACGACTACTTCTCTACTTTTGTTCTCTTCTATATGTGTTCTAGCACGAACTTTAATTCGCCCACGCCCTGTAGTATAGGCATCGGTAATACCTTTTTTACCAAAGATAATACCACCTGTTGGGAAGTCTGGTCCCTTAATAATAGCAAGTAACTCTTCATCTGCACAAGAAGGATTATCGAGAATATGCAATAACGCTTCCATAAGTTCATCCATTCGATGTGGAGGAATGTTGGTTGCCATACCAACAGCAATACCTGACGAACCATTCAATAGCAAGTTAGGAACACGGGAAGGAAAGACATCAGGCTCACTCATAGAGTCATCATAGTTGGGTATATAGTCTACTGTATCTTTGTCTATATCACGCAAAAGTTCTTCAGCTATTTTTGTCATACGTGCTTCAGTATATCTCATAGCAGCAGCGTTATCACCATCAACAGAACCAAAGTTTCCTTGACCGTCAATAAGTGGGGCTCTAAGTGAGAAGTCTTGAGCCATACGAACCAAGGCATCATAAACAGAGTTGTCACCATGTGGGTGATACTTACCAATAACATCACCGACGATTCTTGCTGATTTTTTATAAGGAGCTCGATGAGAGAGGTTAAGCTCATTCATCGCGAAAAGTATTCTTCTGTGTACAGGTTTTAGACCATCACGTGCATCAGGTAAGGCCCGACCTACGATAACAGACATAGAGTAATCTAAGTATGAAGCCTTCATACTCTCTTCTATTTTTATCTCTTGTATGTCTTGATTTTGTTCAAACAAATCGCTCATAAAGTACCTTTAAATAGTAATATTAAAATTGTATATATTATATCTAAATGGACTTAAAATTATTATTTTTTATTATAAATAAGAATTGTTTTAACCCAGCATCATTTGGTAAGGTCGTTGAAGCTTCTGAGTGAGTTGATGTAAACTAACTGTTCGCCCTTCTCTAGCAAACTCACGACCATCTAAAAAGACTATCATGGTAGGCACAGAAAAGACTTGAAAATGGGCAGAAATCTCTGGATTTTCATGTGCATCAAGATATATCTGCTTTAACTCTAAAAATTCTGTATCAAAAAGCTCTTTGAATTTTGGTCTAAGAGCATGACATACATTACAGTTTTCACCTGAAAAGTATAAGAGGACTCCAACTTCTGTTTTTATGGTTGTTTGTAGTTCTTCAAGTCTCATTTTATCTCCTAATCAAATAAAGAGTACTCTTCTTTAATTTTTGGTAATATCGCTCTGTCTAAGGCATAAACAAAGGCATAGTTGTAATAGGCATTCTTTAAAATATTACGAGCTTCATCCATATCTAAATACCAGTTTGGTCTATCTACTCCATCCACCTTTGTCTTAGGAGGAGTAAGGACAATGGTCTTCACCCATGCACCGTTGTAACGTACATATTCACGAGCTTTATAGACATCTTGTAGATTATCTGTAAAAATCGCTACTCTATCACTTTTACTAGGGCTTATAGCATTTAAAAATCCATCTATAAAGACTGGGACAAAGTGCTTGGTATACTTAACCCTATCCAAATCATAAGGGAAGTGGTGAAGGTCACAAAACTCAACCACACGTTGTAAAATATCTACATGAAAAGGAGTTATATCTTTCTCTTGATAAATGTAATCATTTATTTTAAATGTTGTCTTAAAAAGCGTATCTGTGATAATCTCACAACTCGCCTCTTTATTTAAAAGAGCAACATCTGGTTTTATCATTTTCATAAGTATTTCATCTGTACCTATGAACATTTTAGCCTCAGAATTTAAAATCTTCTCAAACATTTTTCGCCAATCATTGGGTAAAATATCTACATTTGATTTTTGAGTAACTATCATCTTCATAAATGAGAGTTCATGTTCAGTAAAAAGGTAAAAACTTGCCTCACGTGAAATCAAAACATAACGTATGAGTCTAAACGCAGCATTTTGAATATCTTTAACCTGTATCCATGCTATCTCATCATCAGTTGTTTTAATCTCTGCATCAGAATAAATAATTCCATACGCACCATTTTCTAAAGCTGTGGCTATCTCATCTTTATCATTAGAGATAAAAAGGTCACCCTCATCTATTTTTGAGGGATAAACAGTCACGGAATTGATGGCTGAAACGGTTGGTTCAGTAACCAGTGTTCCTACGGTAAGGTTTAGTAAATCTTCTATTGTCATTAGCACTCCTTAGCTTATTGGCGTACCAATAGTTTTTGGTTTCTCTGGACGAATCAGACATAATCCATCTTTATCTTTAGCTGCAAGTAACATACCTTCAGACTTCATCCCCATTAGTTTAGCAGGTTTTAAGTTAGCAACCACACACACTTGTGTGTTCAGCAACTCTTCGGCTGAGTAAAACTCTTTAATTCCAGCAACCACTTGTCTTGGTTCATCTTCACCTATATCTACTTGAAGCAATAGTAACTTTTTACTCTTCGGCACCTCTTCGGCTTCAACAACCATTCCGATTTTAAGAGAAGTTTCAAAAAACTGGTCTATTCCAATAAGGGCTATACCTTCAGCTGGTTTAGAGTCTTTGTTTTTCTCTTTTTGAGCTGCTTTTTTAGCCTCTTTCTCCTCTTTTTCTTTCTTAAGAATTTCTTGTCTCTCATCGACCAAAAGCTCTTCTTCTATTCTAGGAAAAAGAGGTTCTCTCTTTTGAGTAGTAAAGGGAGCTAAGGTTTCACCATTTCTAATAATCTCTTCAAAACTTTCAGGTGTTATTTCAAAACCTAAAGCTTCACAGATGGTACTTGTTGTTTGTGGCATAACGGCATGAAGCATAAGTGATACTTTGGCTAAAATAGTAGCAATAAGCCCATTTAATGCCATGGTTTCTTCTGTTTTACCCTCTTTTATCATCGTCCAAGGCTGATACATATCAATGGCTTTGTTTGCTACTGTTAATGGTCTCCATAGCTCTTCTAAGTATCTATGAAGTTGCATCTCAAAAAGCATCGGTTCAAGTTTAGCCAAAGAGGCATCTACCTCATCAAGTTCTGCTTGGTAGTACTTAGAAACTAAATCAGACTCTACTCTACCTTCAAAGTACTTACCACTCATCCCAATAAGACGGTTAAGTAAATTTCCAAGGTCATTTCCAAGGTCAGAGTTTATTCTGTCTATTAAAGCACGTTGAGAAAAATCACCATCTCCACCAAAAGGAACTTCACGAAGCATAAAGTAACGAAAGTTCTCTAAACCATAAGCATCTGCTACCTCTTTAGGGTTAACCACATTGCCTTTTGACTTAGACATTTTCTCACCATTACGTGTCCACCAACCATGAGCTCCGATATGCTTTGGTAAAGGCATATCCAAACTCATTAAAAATGCTGGCCAGTAGATGGCATGAAAACGTAAAATATCTTTACCAATCAAATGCACACGTGCTGGCCAAAAATCCATATTTTTCTCATCAGTCCCATACCCAAGAGCCGTTAAGTAGTTCATAAGGGCATCGAGCCAAACATACATAACGTGTTTTGGGTCATTAAAATCTTCAGGAAGTTTTACACCCCAATCAAAAGAGGTACGTGTAATAGAGAGGTCATTTAATCCTCCTTCAACAAAACGAATCACTTCATTTCTTTTACTCTTTGGCAAAATACAATCAGGGTTAGCATCATACCAAGCCAGTAGTTTATCTTCATAGGCAGAGAGTTTAAAGAAATAGCTCTCCTCTTCTACTACAGAAGTCGCTTTACCACAATCTGGACAAAATTCTCCATCTACCAATTGAAGCTCAGGGAAAAAGGTCTCACAAGAGATACAGTAATGCCCTTGGTAACTGTCTTTGTAAATGTCACCTTTTTTGTGCATGGCTGTAAACGCTTTTTGAACACCTTTTTTATGGTCGGCATCGGTGGTTCTTATGAACTTATCATAAGAGATATCAAAGTCATCCCATAGGTCTTTAAAGGTTTTAGAAATTTCATCAGCATAGGCTTGTGTCTCTTTTCCTCTTGCCTTTGCTGCCTCCTCTATCTTCTGACCATGTTCATCAGTTCCTGTTAAAAAGAAGGTATCTTGTCCAATAAGACGAGCATAACGAGCCAAAGTATCGGCAATAATTGTAGTGTACGCGTGTCCGATATGTGCAACATCGTTAACGTAGTAGATAGGTGTAGTAATATATGATTTGTGACAAGACATTATGTAGTTTCCCTTAAACAAATGAGTTTAGTTCTATTTATAGAAATATTTTTGAGAGATTTTATCTAAATATTGCTGTCATTTTAGTTTATTACGAACATTATACAAATCCCAATAGATATTAATGGCTTCATCTAACTGTTTGTCATTTAATAGAGTTTTGTCTTTTACAGAAAAACGGTCAATAAAAAGATTTGACATAACAGATGTTTGTTCTAATGGCTCTTTTAAAAATGCTTTTAGTGCAGCTTTCAAAGTCATTTCTCCAGAAAATGTTTTTAGGTATCGCATATACATGTCACCTAATGATGAAGGAAGATAACGATGACAAGGGATACAGTTATGTTCATATATATTTTCTTTTTTATTCTCTTTTATATTTTCACTCTTTGTCTCTGCATAAAGCAGAGCACTTAACATTAAACTTATAACAATAATTCTCTTAATCATTTGAATCTCCATTACCTATACTTGCTTTTAAAAATTCTACACGAATATCTGTGCCTTCTCCCAAAACAGACTCAACACTAATTTTAAGACCATACTCATCTATAATGCTCTTAACAATATTCAAGCCAATACCAAACCCACCTTCTGAGTTATTAAAGCGTGAATATCGTTCAAAGATAGCAGAAACTTTTGAAGCCTCTATTCCTATTCCCGTATCTTTAACTATAAAGTACTCTTTTCGTAAAATGATGGTAATGGCTCCTAAACGCTTATTATACTTAATAGCATTTGAAATCAAATTATCTATAACCCTTGTCATTTTTATAATATCTATATAAATGGCTGAGTAATTTAAATCTAAATAAAAGGTTACTTTTTTAGAACCTGCTAAAATAGTAAAATACTCTACTCTATCTTCAAACAGTTTCTTTAAATCAATCCATTCATCTTTTGACTGTTGATTATGATTTAATGTCAAAAAAGTTAAATCTTGATAAAGATGCGAGACTGTTTTAGCTGCTATATTAATACGATGCAACTTTTTCTTATTTTTCTCTATCATCACATTGGTATCCATCATCTCTACATTTGCTAAAATTGCCGTAATAGGTGTATTGAGTTCATGAGTTGTATCTTTAATAAAATTATCAAGTAACATAATAGAGTTTTTCATAGGACGTAAAAGAATATGAACAAAAAAGAGACCAAATATAGCCATAATAACTAAAGTTAAAATACCAAGAATTATAATGTTTGTTATGGTTTTAGAATACCACTCTTTATCTTCAGCTATTTCCAAAAAAAGATACTTTGCACCCAAATAATAATCATCTAAATACTTTACAAAATGAATTTTATCACCACTTCTGTAAATCTCTTTATCAAAATTAACCTCACTGTTTTTTAACGTTGAGAAAATTTTTACCCGTTCTATGTCATAGATAGCAGAGTTGAAATTATAGCTTCTTGGATATTCGGTACGTGAGGGGAAATAGTGATGCAGAAGTTTCAGCTCTTTTACCTGTTCATTAGCATAGCTTGAAAGCTTTATCCTCTCATTTGAGAACATCAACTCCTCTTGACTTTTATAATAAAAAATGCCTAATAATAGTAAAATCATTGTTGCAAGAACAGTATAAAGAGCAAGAAATCTTAAGAGTGAACTTTTTTCACTACTCCGAAGTAAATTTATATCCTTGTTTTTTAATGCTAACAATTCTTTCCTTACCTATTATTTTACGAATATTTTTAATGTAGGTTCTTAGAGCAGTATCACTTGGCTCTTCATCATAATCCCACAACTCTTTATAAATTCTATCATGAGACAAAACCTCGTTGGGTTGTTTCATAAACAGTTTAAAAAGTGCAGACTCTTTATTCCCTAATGTTTCAGGTACACCATTTACCAATAACTCATTTGATTTTGTGTTGTATTCAATATTGTCACCAAGAGGAATAAGCTCTACAGATTTATGAAAAAATCCTCGTTTTAAAAGTGTCTCTACACGAATAAGTAGCTCTTTAAGTACAAAAGGTTTACGAATATAGTCATCGCAACCACTATCAAACCCTTTTTCTAAGTCCTCAACACCATCTAAAGAGGTTATAAAAATAGAAGGTGCTACTACATCATTGTCTCTGGCTTCTTTAAGGAGTGTAAACCCATCTATACCTGGCGTATTAACATCTAAAAGCAATAAATCATACTTACTTTCGTAAAGCCTGTCTTGTGCTTCATACCCATCATAGGTACTCTCTATACTGTACCCTTCTTCTTCTAAAAACTCTGTAATGGTTTCGTTCAAGTTTGCATCATCTTCTAGTAGTAAAATTTTTGCTTTAGACATTATATTTCCCTTATACGTATTGTTTAGTCCAATTAATAAGACGTGCAGCACTCATAGCACCAGAAAGACGGTCTACCTCTTTAGTTCCTTTAAAAATGATAAGCGTAGGAATACTCTGTATGCCATATATGGCTCCTAGTTCCTGATGTTCTTCTGTATTGACTTTTAGAAATTGAACTTGCAAGGGAAGTGCTAAAGCTGCTTCTTCAAATGCTGGAGCCATCTGAACACATGGCCCACACCAAGGAGCCCAGAAATCAACAACAACTGGGATATCACTATTTACCAGAATATGTAGCAAATCCTCTTTATCTACTTCTAAAGGTTTTTGTCCCAACATAGACTCTTTACAGTGCCCACAGTTGGCTTTAGCATAACTCTCTTTTTTAGGTATTTTATTTACTTTCCCACAATGGGTACAAACAACTTTTACACTCATTATATGTTTCCTTTTATTGCTAATAGTGAGTATTATATCCCATTTAGATTAATGAATTGTCAAAACATCAAGATAGTTTCAAAAAATTATATTATTATAATAAACAACAAGAAGGATAAACAATATGATTTTCTTAAAATTTATAAAAATACTCTTTACTATTTTACTAATATTTTTAACACCTATCGTTCTTTATCTATCTACTGCTTTTTTGTTATCTTTTTTTCCCACAAAAAACAGCTCTCAAATAAAAAAAGAGAAAACAGTATATATTATCTATGATGATGTACATAGTGATATTGCCTTTAACCTCAAAGATATATCAGATAAATGGATAAGAAATTTACCCATTTTAAAAAATAGGAAAGAAGGTTATATAGCCTTTGGTTGGGGTGATAAAGAGACATATATTAACACACCCACTTGGAATGATATAAAAATATCTACCTCTCTTAAAGCACTTTTTATCAATACACCCTCTCTTATGCACATAACTTATTATCCATCTATCAACTATTTTAGAGGAGTAAAACCCATCAAAATAAGTAGTAATCAAAGTAAAAAAATAAAAGAATCTATATTTAAAAGCTTTAATTTTAAAAAAAATATCTATAATGGGTATGGTCACAATGACCTCTTTTATGACTCTTATTATAAATATAATTTTGTCTATACTTGTAATACATGGACAGGAGATGTCCTAAGAAAAGCCAATATTTCAATGAGCTACTGGACACCCTTCAGTACAAATATTATAAACTCTTTCAAATAATTAACATTATTAACACTAATATAATAAAAAATATTATAAAATAATAAAAATTATTATATAATGGTATAAAATATTATAAATACTGGATATAAAAAAGGTTATAAATGTATTTAAAAAATTTATACATGCTACTCTCTATAATGTTCCTATCTTTTGCTCAGGCAACCACGTATGAAAATGGAGAAAACAATACAACATCAAACTGGACTGTCTATGATAAAGAGAGCATTCATGATAAACACATCTCAACAGAACTTATAGAAAATATATTTGATAAAAATAAAGATTCACATGTTATTAAGTTAAAAGGAAAAGGTCTCTCCTCTACCTATCTCATTGGTGACATCAATGGTTCCAACGCATGGAACGATCACAATGAATCCATTTTTACATGGGAGATGAGTATGAAAAACCCCTATCAACTTATTCTTTTTGCAAAAACAAAAGAGGGACTTAGATATATCTACTTTTCTCATGATAAAAATTCAAATGAACTAAATAGTGGTCAATATATCCATGTTGCACTTGACTCAACCATAACAAATAAGGCATGGCAAAAATTTACCTTTGACATCGCTCCAATCATTAAAAACAGTCAGCCAACCAATACCTTAATCTCTATAAACGGTTTTAGTTTACAAGGTTTAGGGAGTATTGACAATCTTGAACTGGCATCTAACCATAATGATTTTATAAGTAGAATAAAAGTCAATAAAGATAAAAACTTAACCATTAGTACCAATGAAATATTTAAATATGACTTTAATATCAATTGGGGTGATGGAAGAACAGATACTCATGTTAAAAAGAGTATTACTCATCACTATAATACAGAGGGTACTTACACCATCAATATTAATGGTGAATTTCCTCATATTTATGAGTTATGTTCCAATACACAAAGTTTGCTCTCCATCGAACAATGGGGTACACAGAAATGGAAAAGTATGAAAGAGTCTTTTAAAGAGTGTAAAGATTTCACCTCAATCAATACCGTAAAATCCCCTGATTTATCTGAGGTTAAAAGTATGTATAGAACATTCTATAATGCCTATAACTTTAATGCTAACATCTCTTCATGGGACGTCTCTCATGTTACAGATATGAGTGCCATGTTTTATCATGCTGAAAAGTTTAACCAAGATATTAGTGCTTGGGATCTATCTTCCGTAAAAGACACCTCTTTTATGTTTAACTTTGCTCTGCTCTTTAACCAAGACATTGGTTTATGGGACGTCTCTTCTGTTGAAGATATGCAACTGATGTTTCGCTCTGCCAAGATGTTCAATCAAGATATAAGTAAATGGGATGTCTCTTCTGTTAAAACAACCTATAACATGTTTAAAGGTGCAATACACTTTAAGCAAAATTTAGAAAATTGGAATACCTCTTCTCTTAGAGACAACTCTTATCTAAATAGAAAAAAAGATATCATACCTGAAAATAACTCTAATGATTCTAATTAGAGTTCATAAACTTTAAAATTTCATCACTAACAGCATTAGGCTTCTCCTCTTGTGGCATGTGTCCTACATGAGGAAAAACTTTAAGGCGACTATTTTTTAATGCTCGTCTTAATCTATAGGCTTTATTAACCGATATAGAAATGTCTTCTTTTCCCCAAAGTATAAGCGTTGGCAAAGTTATCTCTTTATATCTTTTTTCTAAAGTCAAAATATCATCAGGTACCAACTGATGGACTGTTTCCAAATAGGCATACTTAGCCCGAGGAAACGTAAGATATGCTGCTGTGGCTTGTACACTCTCTTCAGGAATCAAACTATCATTATAAAATGCAAACCTATACCCCTCTCTTGCAATCTTTTCATTATCTAAAAAATGAATACCCAAATAACCTATAAATGGAGTATTTAATGTCTCCATCATTGAAGGTAGTTTTTGAGAATATGACATAGAATCAATAAGTATCAATTTTTCAATATTTTTATTTATTAATTTGTTCTCCTGAAGAAGTGCCATAATAAGAGCAACCCCACCACCAAACGAACGCCCTACCAAAGTAATATTTTTCAACTTCTCTTTTTCTAAAAACTGACTGACCAACAGAGCTTGGTCATAGACAGAATAGGCTTTATTTTTGGGTTTAGGTGAATCTCCAAAGCCTTTTAAGTCTAACATTATCAAATGATATTTTGTTGCTAATTTAGGTACTAAGAAACGCCAAGTATGATGGTTCTCCCCAAACCCATGTAAAAATACTATGGTCTTCTTTGACTTATCACCATATTCATCATAATATAAAGATATAGGTTTTATATTAGAGTCTAAAATACGTTTTTCCCAAGTAATAGGTGTTTTTTGAGAACAACCAATAAATAAGAGGAGAGAGGCTAATAAAAATAAATTTCTTCTATAATTTTTTTTCATGCTTTATTATAACACTAAAATCTATAAGAAATAAATTTTCTGAATCTACTCTTAAATATTTTTTTAGTATACTAAATAGAAAATAACAATAAACTTCTTACATATCCCTATATTTTGAAGATATTGTTTAGTATTATGTAAGAAATCTAATAAAGAGAAGGTTACCCTTAAATAATGAATAAAACCCTCCATATCGTTAGTTGTATCACGGTTACTAATGTTATGAAACAAGCAGAACTGTCTGGAGATTTTTTAGAATGGCAAGACTTCTTACATGTAGGTCCTACTCCTGAAAATTTTTCGCTCCAGCAACTTTCTAAAATACGTGCACATTTTTTAAATGACCATAAATATACACCTTTAGAACAAGCACTTAAACTATTTTCTGATAGAAATCATATATTAGAAAATCATCAAAAATATAAAAAAATTATACTTTGGTTTGAAAAAGACCTCTATGACCAACTACAACTATTACAAATTTTAGACTGGTTTGAAACAGATCTTTCAAAAGGTACAGAACTTACTTTGGTTCTAACAAATAGACATTTTGCAGAATACTCTTTTCAAGAATTTCAACGAGCCATGCTTTATCAAGAAACCATAACAAAAAAACATCTTCAACTCTCCAAAAAAGTATGGTCTGCATTTTCTGATACCACACCTTTATCATGGTTTAAACTTTTAACAGAACCTACCATAGACTTACTCTCTTTAAAAAACACTGTTCTAAGATTACTAGAAGAGTATCCAAATACTACAAACGGTCTCTCGAGAACAGAACATCAAGCACTACTTAGTATTTCAAATACTCAAGAAAGACAAAAGCAAGATATTTTTATAGCCTCTCAAAAACAAGAACAAAAACCATTTATTGCAGATGTTATTTTTTGGAAAATTTTAGATAACTTTATAGCGTATAAATTAATTATAGAAGAAGATAATCATCTATATATTACAGATTTAGGAAAAGATGTTCTTGATGGTAAGAAGAACTGGATTTCCATTAAAAACATAGACCATTGGATAGGAGGAGTACATCTAAGTAATGATAATTTATGGTGCTGGGATATTAAAGAAAAAACCATAAAAAAATACTACTACTCCACGGCTCTCTCCACCCTAATACCCATAAGAAACTCCATTAAAAAGTAAATAACTCTTCAAGTTTTCTTATAAGCTCATCACTCTTATAAACTTTAACATAGCGAATATTATGCTGATAAAAATGTTCCATTAAAAACCTATCATGCTCTAAAAGCTTGACTAGGTAATGCTCTAAAGCTTTTCGACTAAGTGTCTGATGTACAAGCTCATTTGTTTGAGGATTCACAAGCTGTGCATCTACCGATAGTAAAGGATTCTCTTCTACTTCATCACGTACCATTATCACTACCACTTCATGCTTTTGTGCCAAAACAGACAAATCAACAGGGTCTAAAAAGTCACCAATGATAAATAGTAAATGCTTTGACTCCAAGCCAATATCTAAAACCTTACTATAGTCTATTTTTTGACCTAAAAGTTCTGATTTAGCTATATCTTTTAGTACTTTTTCTATACTATATAAGTTCTTTGTAGCTTCATAACGTTTAAGCTCTTCTCCCACAAAAGTAAATGCAGAAAAAAGCTCATTAGCTTCATAAGCAGAGTAACCCAAAACAGCTACCACATACTCTAAAAGCTCTAGTTTTTCCCCCAACAAAAAACGCCCATCTATCAAAGAACAAACAGCCACATTAAGTTCTCTTTCCTCATGCATCTTCTTCACATAAGGCTGACCAAGTTTAGCAGAGTTTATCCAAGAGATATGCCGAACATCATCAGAAGTATCGTACTCTCTAAGCTCTGCAAAGTCATAACCATGCCCTAAAATACGCGACATATTTCCACCACTCAAATGTGTATAGACATCTTCTTTGGCTTTTAAAAGTATGGTTTGGTTATTTTTTATGTTTGGCATTTTTTCTTCTCTTTTTATATATTATCTCCATAAAGTTCGTAGGGTGCCGTTTTCCAACGCACCAAATATTAGCATATAAAAATACTCTTTATTTTTATAAAGCTTGAACTGTTTTTGTTTTGATGAGTTTTTATTTTATGACATATTTAAGGTGCGTTGGAAAACGGCACCCTACAGATTCATCATATACCCATTCACGGCATATCCACCATCTCTATAATCTCTTTCAAAACCTCATCAACCTCAACACTCTTAGCCCTAGCCTCATACGAAAGCCCTACCCTATGGCGTAACACAGCGTATGCCATACTCAACACATCAACAGGGGTTACAAAATCTTTTCCTGCTAAATAGGCATGAGCTTTAGAAGCTTTGTACAAATCTATAGAAGCACGTGGTGAAGCACCATAGCGTATGTTTTTGTTTTCTGCTCGTGTGGCTCTAATTAAAGCTACTATATATTTTTCTACCTCTTCATCTATATGAAGCTTCTCTATCTCTTTAGCTATAGTCTCTAACTCATCAACTAAAACCATAGCCGTCACAGCTTGTGAACTCTTTGTGGCTATACGTCGCATTATCTCTAGCTCATCTTCTTCTGAATTGTGTTCTATAAGCAGTTTCATCATAAACCTGTCCAACTGAGCTTCAGGAAGTCGGTAGACTCCCTCTTGTTCTAGTGGATTTTGAGTCGCCATTACCATAAAAGGATGAGGCAATTCAAATGTTTCATCACCTATAGTTACTTGCCTCTCCTGCATCGCTTCTAGCAATGCAGACTGTACTTTAGAAGGTGAACGGTTTATCTCATCTGCTAAAAGCAACTGTGTAAATATAGGACCTTTTTTAATTTTAAAAGCATTATTTTGTGGGTCATATATCTCAGCTCCAACTATGTCAGAAGGTAACAAGTCAGGAGTAAACTGTATACGTTTAAAATCCAGTTCAAGAGCAGAAGATAAAGCCTTGACAGTTGTGGTCTTCGCCAACCCCGGAACACCCTCTAGCAAAATATGCCCTTCACAAAACAGACCTATAAGTAGACCATCTATCATAGCCTCTTGACCAATGACTGCTTTGCTTATCTCTTTTTTTATAGCTTTTATTTTTGTTTGCATTTTTCTCCCTTTATAACGTTTTTTACAATTAAATTTAGAAATCTGTAGGTTTGACTATGGCTTTAATTTTAGCCAATGAAACTTTTTTTCCTCTATAAAGACTCTCTTCTAAAAGTCTAATAGCCTCTTTATCGTTTATATCATTACGAGCTAAAAGAACTTTTAAAAGCTCTTTATGTGTTTTAGCGTCTGCTACCCCATCTTTTACAACAAGTAGATTTTTCTTAGACCATCTTCTTTTTACTATATCTCTAGGGGTCAAAAATCCTGCAACAAACACAGCCACATAAGAGAACAACCACCCAAGCCATGACCAATCATCCCCTTTGGCTTTAGGTGGAGAATCTTCACCATCAACCAATGACTCCACGGCTACTGGCTTCACTTCTATAGCTTGACTAGGAATAACAAGTTCATAACTTTTTTTACTCAAAGGATTAAACGCTTTTATCGTAACCTTTGGCAAGACAAAACTCTCTTTAGCCGAGATGGCATAGTCCCACTCTGCACTTGAAGAAGTTCCTTTAACATGATGTAAACGTTTTATCTTTGGCTCTTGTGTAAAAAGATGGTAAAGCTTACTCTTTGGTAAAAGTGAAAGTGTTGGTATATCACCCTTACCTTTTAAAAGCACTTTCAAATGCACAGGGTCATAGGCATCGGTAGAGGTTTTATCTAACTCATAGCTTAACTTGAAGTCCCCCACTAACTCTGTACCTTTAGGCAAAGGCTTCACCGAAAGTTCTAAAGGCTCTAGGAGAACATCTATATCTTTTTTTACCAAATCTTTAATGTTGTCTCGGTCTCCAGAAATAGCATAAGCTACCTTTTCATCATCGGTTAAAGACTTTGTAAGCTCAAATTCTACGGCTATCTTACCGACTTTTTTGGGATAAATCAAATACTTATATTGATGTTTCAAATCATGATACTCATCACTCTCTTTAAAGTCTACCTGATAAAAACTATAATCTTTAGACGCTTTCAAATTAAATTTGAAAAACATCACCCGAGAGTGGTCTTCTTGAGAAATATTGGCATCGAGTAATATTGCTTCGTTTTGGTAAGGAGTTTTGTTACTTACATCAAAACTGTAGCTTATATCATCTGCAAAGGATAAAGTCATAAATAACAACATACTTATTATAAACTTCAATATAAAACTCCTTTTATAAAATTATAGCCAATCTTTAACCCATCATTATCATAATTAACTAAAAATTATAAACAAACAACAAAAACTACATGATTATTCTATATACTGTAACAACACAAAAAGGATTTTTTATGAAAAAAACAATTTATTCCCTTATAACACTTTTAGCAATTGGCTCTTCTTTATATGCAGAAAACATTGAAAACATAGAGAGTTCAACAGTAGAAACAACTGATTCTACACTGCCTATAGCTCAAACTATACCTCTTGATGATACTATGATTCAAACAAATACGGCAGAAGTAGTAAAT
This sequence comes from Campylobacteraceae bacterium, assembly GCA_027055805.1. GTDB lineage: Bacteria > Campylobacterota > Campylobacteria > Campylobacterales > Sulfurovaceae > UBA1140. The sequence goes on along the minus strand of JALUMR010000190.1, from coordinate 3,601 downwards.
GAGACAAATAATGAAAATAATACTTTAATTCAAACAGACACTACACAAGAAGAGCCTAACATTAAAAATATGAGTATGACAGATACAGATGGAAAATCTTACTCTATTAAGGCATCAGGAAACGATATTAAAATAGAAGGCATGGAAGGCAAAGTTGTATTTATTGAATTTTTTGGTCTACTATGCCCTGCTTGTAAAGATTATACTCCTCATCTTATTAACTTACAAGAGAAATATAGAGATAAATTTCAAGTTATGGCAATAGAGGTACAAAAACATGATGTAGACCCTATTAACGCTTATAAAAAATCTCACAACATTAACTACATTACCCTCTCAAATTATGATGTAGGTTCAATGGTTAGATATGTAGCAGAAAAAAGTGGCTGGACTGGATCCATTCCCTTTACCGTAGCCATTAATGCAAAAGGAGAAGTCCAATTTGCTCAAGAAGGTGTTCTATCTGAAGAGAAGTTAGCCAAATATATCAACCTCTATTCAAAATAAGAAAACGTATAGCATTTGTTCTATCCATTTAAAAATCAATGTTAAAGATGACATTGGTTTACATTACACATCACCATGGTTTCTGCTCCCGTATATACCCCTCATTTATCAAATCATAAGCCTTTGAACTCATCTCTCTTTTGGACTTTGAAGCCTCTGTGGACTTCACGACTTTGACCGTAGAGTTTTTGTTTTTTTTAGAACCCCCACCCCCTGAGCTTCCTGATTTTTCATCTTTTCTAGAGCTTGGTTTCTCTTCTTCGGTCTCTTCCAACTCTGTCGTATTGTTAGAGGCTTGAGCAGAGTTGGGGTTGGTAAAGCCTACTTTTGAGCTGTCTCTGTCTTTAAAAAATATTACCAGTTCCAAATTATGCAGAGTATCGTTATCTTCTCCCAACTGTAGGGCTTTAACGTAGTAGTTTTTTGCTTTTTCATAGTACGCCATTTTAGCTTCGCAGTTTCCTAAAGCGTATAGAAGTTGCTGTTTTATTTTGGGGTTGGTACTTTTTAGAGTCTTAAAGACACTTTTGGCTTTTTTGTACTTTTTTAGTTTATAGTAGGTGTTTCCTAAAGCCAGTTGAGACTCTAATGTTTTAGGCTCTATATCAGAGAGTTCCTCTAAGGTAGCAGTGTACTCTTCATTTTCATAATGCTCATACGCAGAGTGCAAGTTACCTGCTTGAAGAGGTATGTTCAGCAAAGCCAACAACGCTACAACTTTTAAAGAAAACCGTGTAGCCGATAAAAAGAAAAAGAGTAAGGCTAAAAACGTAGGTATAAAAAAGAGTTCAAAGTAGTTGTGGCTCTCCCTTGTTACCCCATCTTCCAAATTTTTTTGCTCCTCTATCCACTTTTGTATGTTGCTTACCGTAGACTCTACACCTTCAAAAGGTACGACTTTGCCCAAAGCTCCAACAGAGCTGTTAAACTTAGAGACCACAATATGCCCTGCTTTGTCTTTTAAAACCTCTTCATTTTTATCGCTAATGGTTGAACCACTTTGTGTTGCCATGGCAATTACTAAGACTTTAATGTTTGACTCATTGGCAAAGTCTACCAATGCTTCATCTACCTGCTCATCTCCCCCATCTGAAAAGAGCAATAGAATTTTTTCTTGGTCAGGGAACTGGGCTACCTTTTTCAAAAGCTTTTTAAGCTTGGTTCCTTTGGTTAAAAGATACTCACTCTTCATTGCGTCAAGTGCCATAGCAACCAACTTATGGTCAGTCGTAGAGGGAGAGAGAAGTAGTGGATTAGTGGTAAAACCTATAAGTGATATTTGGTCATATAAATTCTCTTCTAACAATGCTTTTATGGTCTCTCGACTTGCTTTTTCACGAGAGGGTTTAATGTCATTGGCATTCATAGAGACAGACAAATCAAGAGCAATTATAATGGAGTGAGCAGGTAGCGTCTCTTTGTTTGAGTGCTGAACCAGTACAGGTCTTGCTATGGCAAATACCAAAAACAACAACGCCACCCAACGCAGATACTGTTGCAAACTCTGCTTCTTTTTTCCACGAAACAGGTAAACAGCCAAAGGAAGTAAAATCCATAAAAAGTAAGCATTTAAAAAGCTCATTTGTTCTCCTCATATCGCCATATTAAAAAGAGTAGTAATAAGATAGCTAAAAAAAGAGGATAGACAAAATACTGCTCTTTGTTAAAATAGTGTTCAGAAGCAATAGAGCTGGGTTCTAGCTCCTCTATCTCTTTGTAAACATCTTCAAGTTCATCAGCTGTCGAAGCAAAAAAGCTTTTAGCCCCTGACTCTTTGGCTATGGTAGAAAGTAACTTCTCATCGTAGTCACCTTTTTTTCCTATGCCTATGGTGTAGACTTTTACCCCTCTTTTTTTTGCCAAGGTAACAGCTTGATGTGGTGAGCTTTTTCCTGCATTGTGCTGACCATCGGTTAAGAGTATCAACACCTTTGACTTCGCCTCCCCTGCTTCTAAGGTGTACAAACCTTGCATGAGGGCATCACCTATGGCTGTGCTGGTTCCTGCTATGCCCACATCGCTCATGAGGTCAAACATTTCACTTAAGCCTTTTAGGTCGTAAGTCAAAGGAGAAGCCGAAAAAGCATAGCTTCCAAAGACCACCAACCCTATGTTGTCATCATACCTGTTTTTTATAAATGCTTTAGCAAGGCTTACAGAGATGTCGTATTTGTTTTGATTTTTATCCTTTTTATTAAACCCACGCTCTGCCATAGACCCACTGGTGTCCAACACTAACACCAAGTCACGTCCCTTTTTCTCCGAAGCCAAAGAGGAACTGTAAGAAAATGGAGAAGCCAAAGCCAAAACCAAAAGCGTGTAAATAAGCATGGTCAAAAGCAGTAAACTATTCCAAGAAAAGCTCTGTTTAGGCAACCACTCGGGCTTAGAGAAGTAGAGTGTTTTAGCCTTTATTTTACAAAGTATAAAACAGGGTAAAAGTAACAGTAGTACCAATGCTTGTGGGTATAAAAATGAAAATTGGGTCATGATAAAAGATTATACTCTATTATGGGTAAAGGTTGGTTTTACATATCTTTCATCAGATATTAAGTTCAGTAATAATCGTGGAGATAGTGTAAAACTAGATGATAGTAGTACAGAAATTTCATATGGGCTAGATTTAAAATATAAAATAAATATGAATACTAATGTTTATGCCTCTTATACAATATTTAATCCTAAACTGGATGAAAATAATGGATTTGTTGGATTTGACAAAGATTCTGATTCTAAGTATTTCTCTATAGGTATTCAACAAAGATTTTAATTTATTAGAGACTATAAAATAAATCCCTTAGGTTAGGTCGTGGATATAAGTTTATAGAGCTTCTTAATCTATTTAGAATTTGAATACATAGGCGTTACCAATGTAAAATTGGTAACGAAAAAACTCTAAATTGGCATAGATATTACCTCTTCCCCAAAATATGAGTAACAATCCTATACCCATGATTTAAGGCGATAGCGATACTCCCACCACTTGCAAAAGCGATATCTCCTGCGACGTAAAGTCCTTTGCTTTCACTCTCGTAGTTTTCGTCAAAAATTGCTTCACCTTTTTCATCAAGAGTAAATCCACAAGCCTTTAAAA
>JALUMR010000189.1 GCA_027055805.1 Campylobacteraceae bacterium | reverse complement strand
ATAGTAGAAGTTTCCTCTATAGAGTTGGCTATCTTTTCCCTCTAGGTTACTGGAGGTTTGAAAGTTACTGTCGCTCTCTTCATAAAGTAGATTCATATGTAGCTCTTTAATGTTACTTTTATACTCTAACCCTCTTTTGTAGCCCCAAGTGTCATTACTTTTACTGGCTACAATATAAGGGTTAAACAGTCCATAATTGGTACCAATAAGGAGTTCAATGTCTGTTGATAAAAGGTTGTTACCACTTTGAAACCCACCCTCAATGGTCATATCATCTAACAATCCATACTCAATGTAGGCTGAAGTAAGTTGGTTATTTTTGTCATAGTTTAACCCTTCTGAACCATCATCTGAGGCTATTCCAATACCTCCACCGTATGTGAGTAAGCCCTTTTTTAAAACTTCAGAGTAGGAGAAGTCATTGAACTCTATGTACTCTATTTTTCCTCCCTCTTCGATGACTTTGAGTTTGACATGGTTGAGACCACTAGGAAGGTTGAGGTCGAAGAGATTATGGGTTCCAGCTAAGAGGTTGAGACTGTTCCTGTAACGGTTGTTGACATATATCTCTACTTTACTACGCTTTTGAATAAAGAACTCATGGGAGTTAATACGGGTGGTGTTTTGGTTATAACTGCTACCAAGGTTAAAGTTTTTTTCAACAGCGACACCTAAAGCATTTAGATAGGTGAGTCGGTTATGTGTGGGTAGGGCGATGTCACCTAGTTGATAACGTAGGAGATTCTCTCCATCGTCTTTCACTACTCTAAAAGCTCCTCTATTTAACTTAGCTTTCTCTTGCGTGTAGTAGAGTTCTCCTTCGAGAACAAAGTCATCAACATTTAAAAAGATATCAGAAGAGAGGTTTGTGGAGCTTTTTTGAAATTTATCACTACTATTTTTGTTATACTGCTGATTCATATAGAGGTTGATGCCTCCTGAGTAGTGTTCTGGAAGTGTCGAACCATTTGTATCTCTTTTTCTCTTGGGTGAAAAGTTAATGGTAGAAGCCTTTTTTAATGCTGCAGGTAGGGTAATGTTGAGCAGAATATTTTTACTGTCATAAGAAGCTTTAATTCCTAAAATCTCTAACGCTTTTAGTGCTGTAAAGCCTTTTTTATCTACAGTGGGTTGAAATTTTTTTCGATAAGACTCTTTAATAAGTGAACGTAGATACTCTATGGTCTCTTGATTGACAAATAGATGCTCCTGTTTATCTATTTTTACAAAAACTTCATCTTGTAGTATATTGTTTACCTTTAAAGGCAGATAGATAGATTTGGCTTGGCTCTCTTTTTTTGAACTTTTGGCTGCAAGTTTTGATTGTAAGAGTTTCATCTTCTCCTCCATGCTCATTTTAGCTAAGAGAGGTTGGCTAAATAGTAGTAGGAGAAGAAGTGAAATGGCTTTCATTTAGTTGGCACTAACGGTTACTTGTATAACAGCTTTATAGTCACCAGCAATGAGGTTGCCTCTTAACTTCTCTGTTTCAAACTTCATGCTACCTACTTTACTACCATTGTTTTTACCGACTATAAGCGTGAAAGGCTCTGCATTAAGAATCTCCTGCTCTGCCTCTCCATCTTTTTGGTAGAAGTATTTCATTGGAATCTGATAACTAGAATCAATTTGGCTGATAAGAGGAGAGGTATTAAATGAGATTTGACAAGCACCAGTGGTATTGTTTTTCACGTAAATATCTCTGATTTGACGGTTGATGGTATTAAAGTTAATGAGACCATAATTGATAGAGGCATCTTTAAAGAGTTGTTGACTGCTGTAGTTTGAGACATCTTCAAAGCCTACAATGGTTACTTGCTCTACTTCTCCTGTAGCTGTTATGGTTGAAGATGAGGTATAGTTTCTTCCTATTTTTGCCTGTATATATTTTTTAAGTTGATAGCCTCCTGCTGTTTGCATATCGGAGAGGTTATCAACTTTAATACGAATCTTAGCAATAAGTGTATGTCCATCAAATTTCTTTTTTCTTTTACCTCTTTTTTTTATTTTAAATGCTTTTCCAAGTGTTATCTCTTTTTCTCTATTTTTCTTCACAATATAAAATTTAGTATCTATTCTCTCTTTACCATTACTTAAGGGTTGGTTTTCAGTGAGTTCTAGTTTGATTCGATTTCTTTTATTGCTATAGATATAGATTGGAATATCTATAACAGTTAATTCTCTGTCTGAGACCTTCATGGTAGTGGTAAAATTTGTATTAAGGTCATCTATAATAATCTCATCTCCCGAGCAGCTAAGACCCGATTGATAGCCAATATGGATACAAGCTCCAAAGAGATTAAGAGAGAAAATAGCAAGAAGTAAAATGGTATTTTTCATGATTTTTTTGAGTTCTTTTTTAATGATGGTTGCTCAACCGTTTGTTGAGCAAGTTTGGTTAGAGGTTACTGTTTCTTTTCTAAACGAATATTCTCTATTTTTTGAGGAGAAAGCGTTTGAATATGTGCTAGGGTAAAGTGATTGTTCGCTCCTGCTAAAACGCGTCTAAATTCAGCCCCTTTGAGGTCATTTTCTGTTAGTTTATACTCTTGACCTTGAGACTGTGCAAAGTAGTTATAGTTAGCAATGTTTGGTAAGGCACTACGTGTTCCTTGGTTACTAATACTAAGTTGTAAACCTTGAGATGATTTCTGTATGTTTTCTATATTGAGTGCTGCTTTTGCATCTTCTTTATGTACAAAGATAAGACCCTCATAAGAGAAACGCATTTTTATTTGTGCTTTTATTTTTCCATTGTTGTTGTCTGCTTTTTTATCGCTCACATCAATATCTAACTCTTGTGCAATAACTCGGAAGATTGCTTCTTTTTCTGGAAGTTTTGAACCCATGTACCGTACACGTACCGACTTGGTCTCTTTGGGTGAGAGTACAAATTGAGTAGGGTAGGCTTGAACATCATTGGTCGCAACTCTCTGCTCTTGATTGTTTTGTGTATTGAGTACTTTTAAAATAGAAAAATCTACTGCAACAGGTTCATTGGTCGGATTATTGACATTAAAGACAATATTCTTTTTTTTCTTACTGTCTATGGTTTCTGTCATAGGAATAAGGTTAATGGCACAAAGTAGTTTAGATGCGACAAGTAGTAAAATAATTTTTTTCATAATAGGTATCCTTGTTTTGTAAAATTTAATCCTATTAAACCAAGAATATTATGGTCTAATAAGATTAGATTTTATTATTAGAGTTTTTCTAATTATATTTTGGCTCTAACCGTTACATTTAAAACAACTGAGTAGTCACCAGCAGGTTGAGCACTACTAATAGGTGTTTTTGACCGTGCTTCAAAACCATCGGTTAGGGTTGTTACCTCGTTAATGGTTGTAGGTATGGTTACCCAAGTTTCACCTTCCATATCTAAAACAGTTCCATCAATAGTATATTTCATAGATATTGAATTCCCACCAGATGCTTGAAGTTGACCACCATAGTTATCACTCTCTAGTCGTATCTCTAAATCATCTGAAGAGTTTGATTTGGCATAGATACTTTTTGTTATTTTAAAATACTCATCAAATACTAATGCGCGATTTATCTCAATGGCATTAAAAGTATTGGTATTGGTCTGATAGGAAAGAGACTCTACTTCAGCTTGGTTAAAACCAACAACAGAAGCAACTTCAACTTTTCCGTTTAGCGTGATGGTATTTCCATTTAATAGTGTTGAAAGTAGTGTCATCCCCAAAAGTATATGTTTTTTCATGAGTTGACCTTTATATAAAATAAAATTTAAGCAGATAAATATTTTTATCTACTTAAATAATTAGTTAGCTACAATAGCTACGTTAATAACACCAGTATAGGTACCTGCTGCTTGAGAGGTAGTTACATCAGTTGTGACACATTTTAGTTTTCCTACAACATTGCTTGTTGCATCTGTTGCTGCACCATTTGTTAAATCAAATGCTGTTCCTGCAGTAATAGCATTGTATGTTCCTGAAACTCCTTGGTCATATGAACAAGTAGGAGTAATTTCCCCTGTACCACCATTTGACAGTTTTCCTATAGAGGTTAAGTTCATAGTTACAGCTGTACTCTCATTGTTGGTAATTAGGTTTACATTTTCATCAATAAGTGTCTGCTCAGTAGTTGTTAATGCAAGAGCCACTGTATCAGCATTAAATGCTGTAAACGTAGCATCACCAGCATTACCTAAAACAGCTGCATCAGCACCAAGAGTAACATTTGCTGTTGTTGGAATGGTTGCATTTAGTGTAATTGTATTAGCATTTATTGTAGTTGTAGAGAAAGCAGTAACAACTGCTAAAGATAATAGTTTTTTCAATTATGATTCCTTTAAAAAAAAGAGATAATGTGCTATGATAATCATGCACTTTATGTCAAGTATAGGTGTAGCAAACTTTTCGTCCAAAATTAGTTTGCAAAGCGTAACTTATCTCCCTCTCTTTTTTAACGGAAGAGAGGGTCTTCTATGTGATGATTGCTTGTCACAAAAAAATTATAATAAAAAAATAGTTTCCTTAAGATTAAAATTTATTTATTAAGTTAAATAATTAAAAAATAATTAATAAATGAGTTTTTTTTAATGATATTATATTATTTATCGTGTTTTTATATTTATTCTTTGTAGGGGAGCATAGAAGCTTTTATATCGCTATAGAGCTTTTTTATCCAAGGGTGTTTTTTAGTTTTAATTTTAACATCGGTTAGTCTAAAGTCGATAGGGGAGAGAATGACTTTTATGTTTTCTATACCCACTTTTTTGGCTAAAAAATATAATTCTTCAATATTGTCATCACCAATAGGTACACAACCAATGGTTCGGTTACTTCCATGTATCATGATGTCACCACCTAAGTTATTACGTTTCTCTTTACGTGCCATCTCTTTGTCAAAGGCATTAGGGTAATTGACTCTCATTGCTAGATGAAATTTACTGTTTGGGTTTAGGTAAGAGATACCATAAATACCCTCTGGAATCTGTCGGTCACCCTCTTTAAACTTGGGTCCGAGTTGACCTGAAAATGCAGTAAAAGGGTAGGTTTTTATGTGTATTTGTTGACCATTTAACTCTCCCCAAACTTCTAGTAATTTTTCATTTTTAAGTCCAATAAGGGTTAGTTTCTTAGGATAGATAATAAAATTACTATCAGCAAGAGCATGTTTTAGTCGTTCTTCTGATGAAAGTTTTTTAGGCAAAGAAGGTTGACTTATAGGAGTGCAGGGTACGGCTATACAGGCTTCTTTTTTAGGTGCTGGAGACTCTTTGGGTTCATTATTTTTATTAGATGTAGGCTCAATGTTTTTTTCAATATAACATTTTTTGTAATAAGGGTACCAAATATTTTTACCTAAAATATAAAAAGCAAGAAGTGCAAAAGAGAGGATGGTTAAAAAGAGTATAAAGTGTAATAAAAAATTTTTCATGCCGTTATTTTAACATAAAAAAGCGTAGATTCTTTTAAATAGTTTTTATTTCAATATTGAGTTACGAAGCTGGAGAGATTGCGAAAGAACTAGGAGAAGGGACTTTAGTCCCGTAAAAAATCCTTATTCCATGGGATTCGTGGACTAAAGTCCACGCCCCTAAGGAAGTTCTTTCTCAGTCTCTGGAGCTTCGTAACTAGTGTATTGAATGACTTAACAAGAATAAGTAGCAATATACTCAAATGCTGTTGGTCTACCCTCAACATTGTATACATGTCTGTCGAACATATATTGAGAATACTCCATAACATAGTCAGAACTCATAATAGGAGCAAGGAACT
>JALUMR010000188.1 GCA_027055805.1 Campylobacteraceae bacterium | reverse complement strand
GCAATTGGAGGGCTTTTTCTTACTTTGATTTATGTTCCGATGTATGCTTATGTTTTTGATAGGAAATAGAAGCTAAGAGCAGTTTTTACTGCTCTTAGTCCTTGATAGCTTACTGTCTCTTCCCACCCTTAGCAGACTGAATAGAGTGAATATAAGAGTAGTCTATCTTAATAGCAGACTCTTTAGGAAGTTTAGTAATTAGACGTTCAACCATTCCTTCAAAGTCATCAAATAGATAATTTGCCATTGACCCCGGGATTGGGTTAATCTCATTAAGTAAAACCTCTCCATCAACTACAAAAAAATCACATCTTATAATACTTCCTTCAAAAATATTTGCATAAACTTTTTTAAATGACTCTTGAATAGCCAATTTTAATTCAGGTACGATTTCTGCATCATTCACTGTTCCAGAGCGTGAAAAGTCTAAATACTTCTTCTCAAAATCTAAAAACTCCTCTTTGTTTGGCTCTTCTATAATAGAGAGTTCAAATTCAGATGTTTTACACCCTGCTTGATTGTACTCTAAAACACCTTCTATAAATGGCTCAATCAACACTTGATTATCAAACTCAAAAGCAACATCTAAGGCATAGTCTAACTCATCAGCCGACTTAACAATAGAAACACCAATACTAGAACCCAAACGTACAGGTTTAATAATAACAGGATACTTCAACTCTACATCACGACTATCTCCACTATTTAAAACAGAATAAGGAACTACCTTTACCCCTAAACTCTCTGCATAAAGCTTCGTGTAAAGTTTGTTATATGAAAGTACCGATGCATCAACACGTGGTGAGATATAAGCTATATCATTAAACTCTAACAATGAAGCTACTTTTCCATCTTCTCCATCTCTACCATGGATAAGATTTAGAACGGTTCCTAAATTTTGCTCTTTAAGACCCATCATTCCTACGGTACAAAAAGCACCTTTTTTAAGTAATAGTTTTTTATCTTTTTTATATGCCCCATCAGAAAAATGATTTGACTTCATATTTTTAGCATCAACTAAATAGAACTCCCTATTGCTATCAACAAAAATAAAAGAGAGATTCGATTTTTTTAAAACTTTTTTTAGAGTAATCGCCGAAACGATAGAGATTTCATGCTCAAAACTAGAGCCACCAAAGAGTATTGCTATATTCATTTGTTTTTACCTTATAAATTATTAAATGTATTTTACCTTATTTGGCTTTATGCTATACTTTCTAAAAAATGGATTTGAATATTATGAAAAAACTTTTACCTTTTAGCCTTAGTTTACTACTTAACCTTACCCCACTCTGTGCCAAAAGTAATACCGAAACACTAGGTGACATCTTAGCTGTTGCTCTTCCACTTAGTGCTTATGGAACAACTATCTACAACCAAGATAATGAGGGAGAATCTCAATTTTATACATCTTATGGAATAACAATAGCTACGGCAGTTGTATTAAAATATGCCATAAAAGAAGAGAGACCAGATAAAAGTAATAATCGTTCTTTCCCCTCTGGACATACAGCAAGTGCTTTTGCTGGAGCAGGTTTTATACACAAACATTATGGGTTAAAATATGCCGTTGTTCCTTACATTTTAGCAACCTATACAGGCTACAGCCGTGTTCACTCTAACAAACATCATACTCATGATGTTATTGCTGGAGCCACCATTGCCATGCTTTCTAATTGGTATTTTGTAGAACCATATAAAAACTTAACAATCTCTCCAACAGCCACCAGTGAATTTCAAGGGGTTAAAGTAAGTTACAAGTTTTAGAACCGTTGTAACGCCTACCATCTTTGTTTATCTAAAGAATCAATATCTTCCCTCACAGCACGTTAAAACTACAAGACCTTGCATTATTTATACTATAAACTTTAAGATTAATAATTAATAATATATTAAAACTATAATTGTTAAAGATATTTCTAATATATTATAATATTAATTTTTTATTATAAATATTATATAATTATAATTATTAATTAATATAGACACATGTATGCTAATAATATATAGTTAAAAAAGGTGTACAATTATGTTAAAAGAAAGAGTAGAATATATTGACTTTGCCAAAGGATTTGCAATTTTTTCAATAGTTGTCTTGCATTTTTCTCAACCTTATACTTCAGGTATTTGGTCAAAGGCCATAATGATTGGTGGTACGGGGGCTCATCTCTTTTTTATATTATCAGGATTTGGTCTTGGATTAGCAGTTCAAACCAATGTTGGTGCATTTTATAAAAAAAGATTTCTTAAAATACTTATACCTTACTACATAGTAATATTAACAATTTTCACTATAAATACGATATACCCTATATATGAAAACAGTGGATTATATGCTCTTTTTGGACATTTATTCTTATATAAAATGTTTGATGAAAGTATTATGACAAGTTTTGGGTACCATTTTTGGTTTTTATCAACAATAATTCAATTTTATATAGCTTTTCCTCTAATTATATTGATACAAGAAAAACTAAATACTTTATCCTTTATTCTAATTTCTCTGCTAATATCAATTTTATATTGGTTAATAATAACCTATTTTAATGTTACTGACCAAAGAATATATAACAGCTTTTTTCTCCAATATCTATGGGAATTTAATGCAGGAATAGTGTTAGCAAAATACTATAAAGATAAAAATATATTATTTTGGGAGCAAAGAAACACACTTCTTCTCTCTGTAGCTATCATAGGATTATCTCTCATGGCGGCTATGGCTCTAAAAGGTGGAAATGTCGGGAAAATTTTCAACGATGTACCTGCATCAATAGGATATTTAAGTCTATCAGCATTACTCTTTTCTGTATCTAATAAGCTAATTAAACCCCTAAAAAAATTCTTTATTTTTATTGGAAAAATATCCTATGAACTATATTTAGTACATATGCTAATTTATATTTTATTAAATAATATTTATGAATCACTATTTAGTCCATCAAATATTGTTACCTCACTATTTTTAATTTTACCATTAACAATTTTAATTTCTTATACGGTACATAAATTATTCATAGTTATTTTAAGTTCATATAAAGCACGTATAAATAATCACCTTACAATCTCTGCAACTTCTTAAGCCCCTGCTTCACCAACGAAGCAGTGTCTCCTGTTGCACCAGAAAGTGCTTTTCGAATCTGCTCTTTTTTAAACCCTAAGCTCTCCAATGCTAAAATAGCATCTGCCATGCCATTGTCTACAGCAGGTGAGTTAGAGTTTCCATCGACAATAAAGTCTGCCAACTCCACCAATATACGACTTGCAGCCTTTGGTCCAATGCCTGGTACTCTCTTTAACAATCCCACATCTTTGTCTGCTACTACCCTAGCAAAGGTTTCAGGTACAAAGGTCGAACAGGTTGCCATAGCAACTTTTGGACCTACACCATTGATTTTAATGAGTGTGTCAAACATCTTTTTCTCATTGGCTTCCATAAATCCAAAAAGTAAGTTAGCATCTTCACGTATAATCTGTGTTATCAAAAGTTTTACCCTCTTCTCTTTAATTGCATTTGAGGTATTGAGTGAGATATTAACTTCATGAATAAGCCCATTAACATTCAAATGTATAAATGTTGGCTCTTTTTTCTCTACTGTTCCTTCTATTCCTACTATCATAAACGCTTCCTAATATTTATATAGGAGCAGTATAGCCATTATTTTTTAGAACTTTTCAAAATATGACAAATTGTAATGTTTTTTCTTTTTGTCTTATTTAGATAGAATTACACAAACAAAAAGATAACACTAAAGAGACCCATGAAATTAAAATCAATCTTCTCAAACAGCTTCGGTATTTTATTATCGCGTATTACAGGGCTTGGGCGTAACACCCTTTTAGCCATGGTTTTAGGTGCTTCTGGCTACTCAGACATGTTCTTTGTCGCCTTTAAACTCGCCAATATGTTTCGGCGTATCTTTGCAGAGGGTGCATTTACCCAAGCATTTATGCCCTCCTTTGTCAATGCCAAACAAAAAGGGGTCTTTGCTACGGCTATCTTTTTACGTTTTATGCTCTTTATTGTTGCCATGTCATTGGTCGTAACTATTTTTCCTGAAATTGTTACCAAACTCTTAGCATGGAATTGGGATGCAGATAAGATAGCACAAACAGCCCCATTTACAGCCATAAACTTTTGGTATTTAGACCTTATATTCATGGTGACATTTATGGGAACACTTTTACAATACAGAGAACATTTTATTACCACTGCTATGTCCACTGCCCTACTCAATATCTCTATGATTTCAGCTCTTTTACTCTTTATGCATTCCGACCCTAAAACTGTTATTTATGCCCTAAGTTTCTCGGTGCTTATTGGTGGACTTTTACAAGTGCTTACCCATATTTATGCCCTAAAAAGGTTCAACATGTTACGTCTGCTTATGGGTGGATGGAAATATAGAAACAAAAAAGATGTAAGTGAAGAAAATAAAAAATTCACCAAGCTATTTGTCCCCTCAGTTTGGGGAAACTCAGCACCACAGTTTGCTTCATATCTTGATACCTTTTTAGCTTCTTTCTTGATTACAGGTTCTATCTCCTATCTCTTTTACGCCAACCTACTCTTTCAACTACCTCTTGGACTCATTGCTATCGCTACAGCTTCTGCCCTCTTCCCCTCTATCTCAAAGGCTCTAAGCCGTGGAGATGAGAAAGAAGCCTACAGCAATTTGGCTAAAGCATTTTGGCTTTTAGCCTTTTTACTTGGTATTTCAGCCATAGGTGGCATTATCTTTGCTGAACCAATAGTTTGGCTACTCTTTGAGTACGGAAAGTTCACCCCTACCATGACCCACGACACAGCCAATGTACTTGCCATGTACATGGTCGGTCTGTTACCCTATGGTTTTGCTAAACTATTCTCCATGTTTCTCTACGCCTCACACAGACACACCAAAGCAGCGAAAATAGCCACCATCGCCTTAGTAGTAAACATGATATTCTCTTTAATCCTCATGCAAACCATGGGAGCAATGGGTCTAGCCTTAGCAGGAAGCATTGGAGGTTGGACACTTTTCATCTTGACCATCAAAGAGGTAGGATTTGGTAGATTAATAGAGATTTTAAAAGACAAAAAGCTTATCTATCTTTTACTCACTTTAATTGCATGTGGCATTTTATTTTGGTTTTTAAATGGGGTTTTTGTGGGGTGGATACGGTAGGGTGCGATTGCCATCGCACCAATCAAAAGCAAACATTCAAAAAAGGTTCAAAATCATAAATTTTATTGCTGAAATAGATAAATATTTTTCTATATCAATATTTGGTGCGATAGCAATCGCACCCTACGAAAATGATGAATACTTCCAATCTTTCATATCATCAACCAACTCATGCTTAACAGGATTGTTTTGCATATACTCCAAACACCGAAAATAATCTTTTTCATCTCTAATGGTATGTTCATAATATCGTTTTTGCCATATAGTTTTTAAGCCTCGTCTATATCGGCTAAAGGTTTGTTCTTCATCGGTGTGATAGCAATCGCACCCTACCAATTTGGTTGAAAAATTGTACTTTATGGCTCTTACTATTTTAGGGTAATCGGTTGCAATTTCAGGGGTGATTATCATGTGTATATGGTCAGGCAACACCACAATGGCATTAATCTCATAACTATAATACTTCTTGCTCTCACGAAAACTCTCTCGTAAAAGTTCAATATGCTCAACAAGCAAAGGTTTACGCCTATGAGTAACAACAGTAAGATAGTAGCTATGTCCTGCCAAAAAGAGTCGTTTATAATTTGCCATAAACAATTCTAACAAAAAAGAATTAAAATTT
>JALUMR010000187.1 GCA_027055805.1 Campylobacteraceae bacterium | reverse complement strand
TCGCAGATTTAATAACATGTGTGGCACGTTCATTCCCACCAAAAATTAATGTAGGAATCTGAACGGTATCACTATTTGACTCCAAATATACACGTCTTGAAATACGTAAGAAACCTATAAAAAAGAGAGAAAGAAAAAAATCTATAACTATAATTGAACGAGGAAAATCTGCAAAAGAGCTATAACGAACCATAAAGAGAAAAGTAAAAAGAAGGTAAATAAGAAGATGAGCAAAGATAAGCTTCTTATACTCTCCTAAACCAAAATACCTCCATGCTACAAAATAGATTTTAAATAGAAAAAAAATAAGAATTTTTAGTGGTATTAAAATCATCATCATATTGAACATTGAAGGGAAAAATAGAGAAGGAATAGAAAAGTTAAAACGCAATAGATAAGCGATAACAATTGTTGATATAGAAATTAAAATATCAACCAATATAAAGAAAACAATTCTCTTCGTATTGGTTGGTTTAAAAAGAGATTCTAAGAACATACGCTTTTAATCGCCTCTACTACACGCATCAACTCACTGTTTGTAGTTTTTGTAGGAGATGGTAAACAGAGACCTCGGTTAAACATCTCTTCACTTGTTCCATCTACAAAAGTTCTATTATCTTTAAACAGCTCCTGGAGATGCATTGGCTTCCAAAGTGGTCTACTCTCAGCATCAACCCTTTCGAGTGCTTCTATAACTTTTAAAGGGTCTGTTTTTTCAAAAGTAAGTGTTGTTAGCCAACGATTTCCACAAGATTTTTTTACTTCAGGCATCAATAAAATCTCTTCTACCTCAGCTAACTGCTCTCTATAAAACTCAAATATCTCTCGTTTTCTCTCAACTCTTTGAGACAACACTTCCATCTGTGCCACTCCAATAGCAGCTAAAATATTAGACATTCTATAGTTATACCCATACTCTTTATGTTCATAGTGCAAAAATGGCTCTCTAGCTTGAGTGGATAGAAACATCGCTTTTTCTATCCATTCTTGGTTATTACTCACCAACATACCACCACCACTTGTAGTTAGTATCTTGTTTCCATTAAAAGAGTAGACTCCAAAATCTCCAAAGGTTCCACTCTGTTGACCTTCATAAGAAGCACCTAAAGCTTCAGCAGCATCTTCTATAAGATATATCCCCTCCTCTTTACAAATAGCAACTATATCTTCTATCTTTGCCATCTGCCCATATAAATGGGTTAAAATAAGGGCTTTTGGTTTAACCTCTAACTCTTTAATGGCTTTTTTCAGAAGCTCTGGCGACAAATTCCAAGACTCATCAGAATCTATAAAAACAGGTGTTGCTCCTTGGTAAAGTATGGCATTAACAGAGCCTATAAAAGTAAAAGTAGAGGCTAACACAACATCACCTTTTCCTATACCTAACACTCTAAGTGCCAAGTGCAAACCAGCCGTTGCAGAAGAGAGAGCCAAAGCAGTAGAAACTCCTGTATACTCTTTAACAGACTCTTCAAACTTATTCACAAAAGCTCCAAGTGGTGCTATATAATTACTCTCAAATACCTCAGCTATGTACTGTTGCTCTTTTCCACTCATGTGTGGTGGGCTTAAAAATAGTCTATTCATCTATCTTCCTCATAACTTTTGCAGGAACACCAAAAGCAACAACATTATCTGGAATATCATCTAAGACTAATGAGTTTGCTCCTACTATAGAGTTTTCACCTATGGTTACATTTGGCATAACTGTAGAGTGTGACCCTATTTTACAATTTTTTTTAAGATGAACCCGACCTTGTTTATTATCAATGGTTGAGATAGAGTATAGGGAACAGTGAGAACCTATCTGAACATAATCTTCTATAACCACTCCATACTTTGCATTAATATAAGAGAAAGCTCCTATATCTGTCTTATATCCTAACTTAAAACTTTCAATATGTTGCACTACCCAATTATATTTGGTCATTACTCCATCTTCAACTTTAGGAGATTGCCAATCGTCAAATCGTTTATCTTGCACTACTTACTCCCTTCAAATTTTTCCATGGTTACCGAAGAGCTAGAATTTACATCACTTCTCTTTATAACTTTTAAAAAAGTCATCCACATTATTTTCATATCAAGCAAAAAAGATTGGTTCTCTACATACCAAACATCATATTTAAACTTCTGCTCCCAGCTTATAGCATTACGTCCATTGACTTGAGCCCAACCTGTTATGCCTGGAGTAACAGTATGCCGTTTTTTCTGCTCATCATTATAGCGTTCTAAATACTCTACCAACAGAGGTCTTGGACCCACAAAACTCATCTCTCCCTTTAGTACATTAAAGAGTTGTGGAAGTTCATCTAAACTTGCTTTTCGTAAAAATCGTCCCAATTTGGTTAAGCGTTTATCATCAGGTAAAAGCTCTCCATTTTCATCTTTTTCATCGCTCATGGTTCTAAATTTATAGATACCAAAAAGTCTCTCTTTATATCCAGGTCGTACCTGTTTAAAAATAATGGGTCTGCCTATTTTTACAAATATCAAGAGTGCAGTCATAACTATAAAAGGCAAAAAGAGTAAAATCAGTACTAATGCTAATATCTTATCTAGCATTGGTTTAATGAGCGTTGGGTACATCTACAAAGCCTATTTTACTTTATAAATTTTACTGTATGGTGATGAAACTACTAACTCAAATAATTTTTTATCATACTTTCCAAGCATAAACATCTGAACATAAGCAGAGTTATACGTTTTTCTATCCATTACTATCATTTGCCCATAATTTTGTAAAAATACCACACAGAAATCTCCATCCATATGCATAAGTTGTGACTTAACTTTTGGCATACCATCAGCTCCTAAAGTAGCCACATCAAAACGTTGTACTTTTTTACTCTTTCCTCCAATATCTATTTCACCCTTAGAAGTATCAAAAACAATACCATTTTGAAGTAATAACTTAGCTCCACTTTGCTGTGCTATAGCCGAAGGGTAAAAATGAATCTGACGTTCAGGCTTACCTGTTTTTAAGTTAATATTGCCAAATACACCAACCGTTGGAAAAATACGCATCATTCTATACGGGAAGTACAAGTAAACATCTCTTGTTTTTTCTGGAAGTTCATAGTTTTCACTCTTCAAATCTTCCATAAACTGTTTTGGACTCTTTTTACTATCTTTAAAAAGTATATCGGAAACAATAGAGTAGTTAGAGTCAACATAAGTCTCTACAGCCAAACGACTTAAGTTTGCTACTTGTTGAGGTGAATCTGAAAACATAAGTTTAGAGATAATATAGTTATCATGAGTATGTTTACCCCCATCAATAAGTGTATTCGTATCAGAGTAGTACCAAATAGGATAACCATAATCCCACCAAGTCAAAGTATAATCTTTCTTGGAAGCTATATCATCAAGTTTGTCAAGGTCAGCAACTTCTGTTTTATTTAAAACTGTAGGGACTAGATAACCTTGAATATGTTTAATATTTGGGTAAATCATAGCAGCTGTAGCTAAAATAACAAATGTATATTTAGCTATATTTTGTTGCTTTTTATCTGCTACACTCTCTTTTAACTTATCAGCTAAAAAGAAAAAAAGATAAACAGCAGAAAGAGCAGCTACAGGAACAGCATACACCGTAAAACGTAAACCCCCAACCATAGAGAAAATACCTACACCTATTAAAGGTAAGGCAATTAGAAATGCTTTGTGTCGCATAACTAAAAGGACATAACCTATAAGACTTACTATCACACCAACCTCTGAACCAGATATTCTGTTTGCCATGGTAGCAAAAGGAATAGCCCCTGCTTCACGAACTGTTTGCACTACCTCATAAAATTTCAAAGACCCTTCTGCCACACCACGGTCTGCATAAGTAACAACATGAGACCAGATAACAGCAAAGACATTTCCAAAAAATAAAAAAGCTACAAAAGAGAAGACTGCCAAATAAAATAACTGTTTCTCTTGTAATTTTTTAGCCAATATCACAGCCACAAAAATGATAAAAAGTAAAATTCTAGTCCCGATAGGTAAAGTAATCATTAGAGGTATACTTAGTAGAGTAATAGCTCCATAAAGAGAGATAGCCCCATCTTTATACGGAACAGTCTCCTCATTATTAATAACTCCTTTATACTCAAGCACCATGTATAAAATCAACAAAATATACATAGCATAAACAAGCGTCATTCCTTGAGGGTAAAAATAAGGGTAGATAAACACAAGAAATGAAGCAAAAATTATGCTTACAAAATGTTTCTTATAAACCACCGACAAAAAAGAGTAAAAAATCATAAACTGTAAAAAAACAGAAAACATATCAGAATCATAATACCCAACCATGGTACGATTGTAGTAACTCCAAGCAATAGACCCCAAGAGTGCAGCTAAAAACCCTAACAGTGTATTTCCAAGTAAACGTCCTGTAAGGACAATAGGTATAACGATTAAAGAGGAGATAATTGCTGGTAGATATAGGGAAACTGTATCAAGAGAAAAAGAGGTAAACTTAGTAGCATAAGCAGTCAAGAGTACCAAACCAGGACTAGCAGCTATAGCACTTGCTCTTTGTCTATCTTCAGCAACAACCCCATCAATAATATCTTTAGCATTGGTTGAGAAAAAATACCCATCATTAGTATTTATCATTAACTCACCTGCATAGTGCATACTTTGTGCATCTGCAAAATGCATAGGCCAATACATTCTAACACCCATACTAAACATGTATGCCAAAACAATAAAAAGAACTATTGATAAAATATTCTTTTCTATAAAATCTTCTACTTTTGTCACTACTTTTCCTTTTTTATTTAACTTTTTATATCTTAACTTAAAAGTCTATTTTCCCAAATCTTTATAAAGTTTTACATACTGTTTAACAACCTGCTTAACATCAAACTCTTTAATGGCTAATATTCTACCATTTTCACCCATAAGCTTTCGTACATCATTATCATTTAACAACTTTTCTATCTTTTTTGCCAATAATTTTGAATCTTTCACTGGTACTAAAAAACCATTTTTACCATTTTTTACCACTTCTCGACACCCAACGGTATCAGTTGTTATAATAGGTTTTGCCATAGAAGCAGCTTCAAGAAGTGTTCGAGGAACCCCTTCTCTATAGCTTGGTAAAACATAAATATCACTCATTGCTGTAAGTTCCAACACATCATCTCTATGCCCTAACCATAGAACATCTCCAGAGTTTAAAAACTCTTTATCTGCCGAGGAATGATTCCCCTGATCTATATCACCCACCAAAACAAACTGAACATTTTCATGACTTTTCAACAAAGTCGCAGCCTCATAATATTCACGAACCCCCTTATGCCAAATGGCTCGTGCGACCATAAGAACAACTGTTTTATTCTCAATATTTAATGATTTTTTTAACTGTTCAATCTTCTCTTGATTGATTAAATTAGGGTCAAACTCTTCCGTATCAATCCCCACAGATTTTATAATTTTTATGTGACTCTTTTTAATCACTCCTTTATTTTCCAAATAATTAGGGTCATCAGAATTTACAAATACCACTTTATCGGACATCAAAAATACCAATTTATATAACTTTTCTATAAGGGTCCGAACCACTATATTTTTTTTCGTATCTTCAATGTAAAACGAGCCTAAGCCCTCAACTAAGTTTATAATGGTCGGAACTTTCGCCATTTTCCCTGCTAATGTTCCATATATATTGGGTTTAGCTGTAAAAGTATGAATCATGTCAAGTTCAAGTGGTTTTATGGCTTTGTAAATATTATAAATTGCTTTTATCTCTTTGAGAGGGTTTAGGCTAGAACGCTCTATATCATACGATATGGCTT
>JALUMR010000186.1 GCA_027055805.1 Campylobacteraceae bacterium | reverse complement strand
TCATTTTTTAGCTGTTTTAAAATCTCTATAAAATCTAAAGAGAGCTGTTCATCTAAGTTGGCTGTGGGTTCGTCGGCTATTATAATTTTGGGATTGTTGACATGAGCTCTGGCTATGGCTACACGCTGTTGTTCACCACCTGATAGGTTACGAACTATTTCATCTTTTTTATGAGCTATTTGAAACTGCTCTAAGACTCTGTTTAGTTTCTCTTGGGCTTCACTCTCTTTAGGGTTGGTGGGTACAAGGGGAAGTAAAATGTTCTCTTTTACAGAGAGGGTAGGGATGAGGTTGTACTTTTGAAATATAAATCCTATATCTTGTTGCCGATAATCAGAAGCAAAATTGTCAGGGAGTTTTGATATACGTTTTTCATTGACTAAAACTTCACCCTCTGTAGGCTTGGTCAGTGCGGCTATAAGTGAAAGAATGGTACTTTTTCCACTTCCACTCACTCCTTTTAAAACTACAAGTTGCCCCTCTTTTATGTGAAGGTTTATGTTATCTAAGGCTTTTACATTATGGTTTTTGTTAAGTTCATATATTTTGCTTACATTTTTAAGAGTTATCATGTTTAATTATATCCAAATAGAGGTATAATTTCCCATGAAAAAAACAACTCCAAACACTCCATGCCCTTGTGGTAGCCGTATAAAATATAAAAAATGTTGTGCCATATACCATAAAGGTGCTTTAGCAGAAACTGCTTTAGAACTTATGAAGTCTCGTTATGTGGCATATGCTGTGGGTGATGCTTCATATATTATAAAAACTACTCATCCCAATAACCCTGACTATAGCGAAGACACAAAATCTTGGAAAGAAAGTATAGAGCTTTTTTCTAATAAGACAGAGTTTCTAGGCTTAGAGATAGTTGAGTTTATAGATGGAGAAGAGGAGGCATTTGTAACCTTTAAAGCAAAATTATCTTCTGGTGATATGGTGGAGAAGAGCCGATTTTTAAAGGTAAATGGCAGGTGGTTTTATGAGAGTGGAAGTATAAAAATAATAAACTAGTCAAATAATTAATTAAGAACAAAAAATAATAATATATAATGTTGCATCTTTTAATTTAAAAAGGAATAAAATGAAAACAGTAGTAATGATTTTGGGACTATTACTTTTAGGAGCTATGGCATATTTTGGTTACAGTTATGGCACACAAAAAAGTACCGAAGTATCCATGAAAAAGGATAATGAGGTGGTAGTACAAAAAATAAAAAGTGTACAGACTGAAGTAGTAGAAGAGCCTAATGAGGAAAAAATAGAAACAGACATCGCTGTTAAATCCTCTATCGTAGAGGAGATTCCCTCTGAAGAGATGGAAGATGTTGTAGATGAAGAACTTGCAGAAGCAGACCAAGCTCCTGAGGGGGAAGAAGATATTATCGAAGATGAAGACAACAAAGATGCTGCTCTTCCTGAAAATATAGATGAAATTGTAGCAGAACAAGAGGCTTTAATGGATGAAGTAGTAGAAGATGAACATGGTTTTGAGAAAATAAAAGATAAAGAGGAGTTTGAAAAAAATAAACATATAAAATCTTTCTCTTCAACTAAAAAAGATGAGATGAAAGTAGAGCAAGATTTAGCTTCTTTAGAGACCGAGACAGAGGAAGAGAAGATTATAAGAGAAGAAGAGGCGATGAATCAAGCAGCGATAAATGAAGATAATATTAGCGAATAAAAACAACATTAATAATGAAAAATTAACGTATAAGGAATAAGATGAATAAAATAGTAGTTTCTATAATAGTATTATTAATAGGGTTGATAGCCTATTATAGTAGTTTTTTAGTAGAAAAAGTAGCTCAAGAAGAAAAAAAATATTTAAATAGTTTTAATAAAGTAGAGAAGAATATGGCTATTAATTCATTGCCAAAAGAGGAAACATCTGTAAAAGTGATAGAAAAAGCATCAATAGAAGAAGTTCCTGAAGAGAAAGCTTTACAAGAAGAAGAGCCAGAAGAAGTGGTTGCAGAAGAAGACAATTCGACTGAAGAGGTTCTTGATGAGGAGAGTTATGCAGAAGTTATAAATAAACAAGAAGAATTACTCGATGAAATATTAGGAGATGATGGTAGACATCAAAAGGAAACTCCTCTCTTAGGAGCAGATAGAGAGAAGCTTGAAAAAGAAAAAAATGTTAGCGAATAACCTCATCAACCTCTAAAGTTGCAGCTCTCCATGATGGTATAATGGTTGCAGCTATATAGATAGGAACCGATAGAAAAAAGACTAAAAACAGTGTTTGAATGTCAAAAACAAATGGCAACTCAAATGATGTTTTTAGTTGAGAATACCCTACAAAGATTTCACGTAGTAGTGGAGCTCGGAAAAGGTAGACAAAAGCAAAAGCTAAAAGTGTACCTACTAAAAAAGCCAAAAACGAGATGATAAATGCTTCATAAAACTTCTCTTTTAGAACATTGTCAACCCTCCATCCTATGGCTTTTAGTATGCCTATTTCGCGTTTCTCTTCTGAGCTTAGTCCTGATGCTTTGTCATAAATAATCATAAAAAATGTAAAGAGAGCTACCGTAAAAAGAGCTAAAAAAAGACCCGATTTGTAGTCAAAAATATTTTGGTAACTCACTTGCAAATCATTTGAGGTGATGACCCTGCTATCTGGGTAGAGTAGTTTTATTTTAGAGGCAATGGTTGTAATTTCTTCAGGATTTGGGACTTTTACCACTATGTCAGTGGCTTTATTTTCGGCTATGTCAAAAATCTCTCTTACATTTTCTGTTGACATGAGTATCATATCGTTTGACTCTAGTTTAGTATCACCTTTAAATGTACCTGCTATGCTTAGTTGTTTAAATGTACCATCAGGCTTTATGAAGTTGAAGTATTTGTTGTAGTAGTTTTTCTCCATTACTTTTTTTACTCCCTCTCCTACAACCATCTGCTTACTGCTGTCAAGTTCATCAAAATCAAACTTGTTAACTACGGTATCAAAACTTTTTTTGTATTGCTGTGCATACTGCTCTATACCCATAACCGAGAAGTTAACACCTGCATTTTCAAAGTAGTAGTAACCCCATACTCTAGGCAGAGCCTCACTAACTCCTGTTATGTTTAGTATCTCATCGGCAACAGAGGTATCTATGTCATAGTGTCGTCCTGCTTTGATTTTCTGTACAACTATTTGAGGCAGAGCATCTACAGTGCTTTGTAGTTCATGTTTAATAGAGCCTGTTATAAAAAAGACCGAGCTAAGTAGGGCAGTTAAGAGGGTAAAAACCACCATGATAAAAATATTTTTACTCCTGTTTCGAAAGAGAGCATTAATGGCATATTCGACAAGATAGAGGTTTATTTTACGGCTCAATGGTTGATTCCTTGTTGATAATATGTGAGTGAGAGTAGGTAAAAGTAGAGGGGAAATACTCTCTCAGGTCTGGGTCATCTCTGTAAATAGAGAAGAGGTCAGCCAGACTTCTGTGGCGAACAGCTGTGGTTTCAGTTACTATGGCAAGGTCAGGGAGACCAGCTATTTTTACAAAATGCTCTTTTTTTTCTTTTTGGGTTTTATTTATAGATTTGGTACGTTGTATATAGAAGAGTTCCATTGTCAATAGGGTAGTTAGTCCAATGAGTAGGTAGAAGAGAATGTGACTTTTTTTATGCATGGTGTCCTCTTTTTTAGGAGCAGCGACTTTAGTCGCTGTTATTCATGGACTAAAGTCCATGCTCCCATATTATTTGTCTAACTTAAAAACATCTTCTTTTGTTATTTTATCAAAAGTTACTACAGATTTACCATTGTGGTCATGTAAAAATGTTTTGGCATCAGCCTCTTTTTCAAATGGTATCAGTTCATTTCCCATGGGTCCTGATACATCTGAACCGATGACATAAAAAGCTTTTTGTCCATCAATGGCCTTTTGACTGTAGTAATCGCTTACTAAAATCTCTGTAATATTCTCTTTTTTTGCATCAAAGTAGAATTTCATAAGGTCTTTGACTCCATCAAATGAGTAGTGCTGTTCTGTTTGACCATTTTTGTAAAATATCTGTGCCACCCATTTTGGGAATTTGTATGCAAACATACCACAGACAGGACACTTTTCATCTTTGTTGACAACGATTTTTTTTAGATGTTCATCAGCACCTTTAACCCGTTTTACATCCCAAAGGTAGAGTGTTACAGCTTGAAGTTGTTTCTCTTTTAGTGGTTGACACAGTTTATTAGAAACGATGGCTGACTTAAGTTGGTTTATCTCAACATAATCCATAGGGTTAATGCTCTCTTGACACTTCTTTTCAAAAAGCTTTTTCCCCATAGGGTACATTTTTTTCTCTTTTTTCATCTGAATCATGGCAATATCTTTTTCTAAAGAGGCATTGGCTTTTGCAAAGGCAGTTTTAAAATCAGTAACTTCACCATCATACTTTTTTGCAAAGGCTTTAGCCTCATCTTCACTAGCAAAAGCAAGTTTAGAAACCTTGCTCATGGTTCCTTTTACTTTAGAGTTTAGAACATAAAATGCTTTGTTGGCATCTATAAGTTTTTCAGAGTTTACGTCAACGACTTGAATGCTACTTAAAGAGATGTTATGCTCATGACTGTCAACAGCTAAACAACGCATAGAGCAGTATTGTCGCTTTTTACCATCTTTTAGTTTTGCTGTGTGTGATGTTTTGTAAAACATTTTAAGGTTCATTCCACAAACAGAACACCACTTTTTCTTTTGCCCCTCTTGGATAAGGGTTGGTTTACCCGAAGCCATTTTGCTAAATGTATTCTCTGCGTAAGAGGCAGAATATAATCCAACTAGAAGCATAAAGGCTAAAACTATTTTTTTACTAAACATTAAGAATCCTTATATTTTAAATCATAATCAATTATAGCTTTGTAGTGTTAAATGAGTGTTAAGAAACACATCTTTATTTTCTTCAGTTTAATTAGTAATAATTTATTTAATAAAAGAAGTATATAGATACAATAGCATTATAATTAAAAAAAGGGGAGATTATGAATACTGTTTATGATTTGGTAATTATTGGTGGTGGCCCTGGGGGAATAGGTGCCATAGTTGAGGCAAAAGAGTTGGGACTTTCAAAGGTGTTGCTCATAGAGAAAACAGAGAATCACTCTCATACCATTCGTAAGTTTTACAAAGACAAAAAACGTGTTGACAAAGATTGGCAAGGTCAGGCTGTAGAGCTTGAAGGTAATGTTGACTTTGTAGATGGTACAAAAGAGAGTACACTAGACTACTTTGACAAACTTTTGGACGATGAACTTATAGACAGTAAGTTTAATTGTGAAGTTCAAAAGGTGACTAAAGTAGATGATGTTTTTACTGTTGAGACCAGCGATGGTAATGTTCAGGCTAAAAATATCATCGTTGCCATAGGGCGTATGGGTAAACCAAACAAACCAAGCTATAAAATCCCTGCTTCACTGCGTCCACAAGTGGGCTTCAACCTAGACAAATGTGGAAATGATGAAAAGGTTTTAGTCGTAGGGGGTGGTGACTCTGCTGTAGAGTATGCTTGTGACTTGAGCGAGAGCAACGAAGTAACCTTAACCTACAGAAGAGAGACCTTAGGACGACCAAACCCAACCAATCAAGAGATGATATCCAAGTATGCCAAAGAGGGAAAAGTCTCTTTAAAACTGGGTATAGACATAGAGGGTGTAGATAGTGAACATGGTAAATTACGTGTTAATTATAATGATGGAACACACGAACTCTATGACAGAGCTGTCTTTGCCATTGGAGGGACGACTCCAAAAGATTTTTTAAAGGCTTGTGGATTTACTCTTGATGAAAAAGGTGAAGCAATTTTTGACGAAAACTACGAGAGTGAAA
>JALUMR010000185.1 GCA_027055805.1 Campylobacteraceae bacterium | reverse complement strand
TATTCATATCAGCATTGTAAGGGAGTGTTAGTTCCATCTTACTACTACTTGTAGATTGGACAACATTCATACCATTTGGTTCTTCTTGCTCCTCTTTTTGGGTTGTTTTGGTTGAAATAATAATTGTATTTCCCTCTGTATTAATCTCTACTTTAGTATTTTGATAGTTTGGAATAATTTCTTCATAGTAGAAGTGGTCAGACTCCTCTTTAAAACCAGGTATTGTATTATTCTCTCCTGAGAGTATGGTCTCTTCATTAATTTCTGTTTCAATAGGTTGAGTAGACATTTGATTGTGAAGTTGCATCCCTCTCTCCATAGAACGATTGAGCATCTCCATCTCTTTTGCACCATCATAGAGTGATTGAATCTCTCTATGAGAAGTAGTGTTTGAGTCTGCAAAGCAGAGTGTTCCTAGCAATGCTAGAACTATTGGGTAGTGATATTGTTTCATTGATTATCCTTTTCGACGCAATTATGCTACAAAATGGCTTTGGTTTCAAGAAAAGTTATAAGTTAAGCGTTAATATTTATTTTTCTCTTTTGTTAAGTCGTTATATTTTATCTGAAAAAAATGAGGGGATAATAGTCTATATATTCTTAAGAACTTTACGCTATAATTAAAACAAAAAGGCAATGAGAAATGACGGTTTTTAGAGATATAAAACACTATTCAAAAGAACGTAAAATCTCACTTATCAATGCCATTGAAAAAATCAATTGGGATACAAACTATAATCCTGAAGAGTTTCTGCAACTACTCACAACCTCCAATAATCGAAATTGGGCTTTGACTAAGATGATAGGCTATATGCCTTATTTAACGATTAGAAGATTGATAACTAAAGAGTTTCTAAAAGAGACTCTTAACGAAGAGATAATATCTCGAATATACCCTGCTAGTCGTCAAGAGTCGGTTAGAGTTTTATACAGTCGATTATAATGCCACTATTTGACGATGTCAAAGATTTTTTTACGATAAAAGATGACAACTATTACTACAACAAACTCTATCCTTTTCAAGATAAAATTCTAGCCCTTACTTTTTCTAAACCAACCAATTTTTATCTTAGTGGAGGAACAACTCTCAACAGATTTATTTTACCTTCTAACCATAAAAAATTACCAAGACACTCTGATGATTTGGACTTTTTTATCAACCTTGATAATACAAAAGAGAGTTTAGAACACTTTCATCATGCAAAAGAGGAGATAATAGAGAGAATCAGAGTTCACTACACCGTTGAAGCTGAAAAAAACTTGACACTTCTCTCTGAATATAAGATATTATCCGACAGCTCTTTTATCTACTATGCCTACAACGATAAGATAAAATTGAAGTTACAGTTTGTATTGGATTATAGAAAAAGAAGTAATGCTTCTCTACTTATAAAGGATGGATATAGACTCGATAATCTAAATAATATTTTGACCAATAAAATTGCCACCCTCAAATATAGAGAGGAGTTTAAAGATTTTGTTGACCTTTATAATATTACAAAATTCAATAAAAATATAGATTGGAATAGTGTAGTCGAACAGACGGCTAAAACAGCCAAAGTAATTGGACTAAACTCAAAAGAATTTAGAAATATTTGCAAAGTATTATTGATCCTATATAGAAATTCTGATATGGATGTTTTGACTAAAAAAGTGGTTTTTGGAGACAATAAAACATATCAAGAAGAGAAAATTTATAAGATTTTGAATGGGTTTGAGAAACTGATTATTGATAGAATTAAATAGACTACAAATCTTCCTCATTTTCCCCTCATTTAATTCGGTTAGACTTTATCATCTAAAAACTAAAGGCATAAAAAATGTTAACAAAAAAAATAATCACAATACTCCTTCTAAGTTTAACACTAGTAGGTTGTCAATGGGCGTATGAACAGGAGAATATATTTGATAATCATCTCTCAACCCAGACAGAACGAGACAATGCAAGAATATCACACGGAGAAAACCCAATGGCGAGACCAACTTATGAAGAGTATAGAAAATCTATTGATAATAAGAAGTTAGATAAAGATTCTATTTTACCCTAACCTCAACCTCTCTTTTTAGTGGTGTAAAACAGTCTCTATCATGAAAATCAGGAGAACCCTCTCGTCGCTTTATAGAGTAGAAATATCGTACTCCTTTTTGGTCTAAAAGAATCACACAAAGGTTAATCTGTAATACATGGTCAAAATATTCATTGGGAACAGTAGAATTAAACGTCAGTCTATATTCATTATCATATTCATACGTTTTAATAGTAGGTTGAGAGATAATATTTGACTCTTTCATACCCTCTTTATAGCTCGTAAAATGATAAACATTCCACTGCGTTGAGGGGGAGACATTTATTTCCCAATACTCAGCACTATTTTCAGGAGCTATAAAAAGTTCAAAAGTAGTATCTAACCATAACTTATCAGCTCGTTGTTGTTTAGTTAATTTAGGAAAATGATAATGGGACAAATTACCTGATATTTGGTACTCTAACATAAGCTTGTCATCATGAAGCTCAATTATGGCTTTTACTGTTGTTTGCTCATCTATGTTGTAGTGATTTTTTAGGGTGTACATTTGGTTTATCATGTTAATATTCTATCTTTATACTCTTTAAGGTAAATAATGACAAGTAAACTAAAAAACCTAACCATTCTCTATGTCGAAGATGAAGAGATGATACGACAAAATGCTGTGGAGTATCTCTCTCGTATCTGTGATAATGTTTTAGAAGCTAAAGATGGGCTAGAAGCTTTAGAGGTCTATAGAAAAAACAGACCCAACATCATCATTTCAGATATTAAAATGCCAAAAATGAATGGCTTAGATATGGCTAAAGAGATTAGAAAAGAAGATAAAGAGACCCCTATTATCATAGCTACTGCACATACCGAGACCAACTATCTGCTACAAGCTGTCGAATTACAACTTATAAAATATATTGTTAAACCCATTACTTCTGCAAAACTACAAGAGTCATTGTCCCTCTCGTTAGATTACTTAAACGAAAAAGAGAGCAATGTTGTCAATATAAATGAAATAACTGTTTATGATATTTTAAATAAGAGCTTATTCATCAACAATAATATCGTGAAACTTACAAAAAACGAACAACTGCTACTGCATCTCTTAGCTACAAACAGACAAAGAGTTCTAAATTATGAGGAGATAGAAAACACCATTTGGGCATATGAGGGAATGAGTATGGATGCTTTACGTTCACTTGTTAGAGTTTTACGCAAAAAATTAGAAGGTGATTTTGTGGAAAACATTTCAGGTATAGGGTATAGATTGACAACTATACCCACAACTTAACTATAATTGTGGCAAAATGCCTTACTAATAAAATGCTAAGAAAATGAAAAGTGAAAACCTTAGCATATAAATATATGTCAAATAAAAGGTCAAGAGATGATTATGAATAATATTGAAACACTTATTGAGGGGCATAATGACTTTCAATCGGTTAAATTTAAAAAAAACAAAGAACGATTTAAACATTTAGTTGAAGAAGGACAAAATCCAAAAGCACTTTTTATAGGGTGTAGTGACTCTCGGGTTATGCCAGAACTCATCACCAGCTCAAAACCAGGTGACCTATTTATAGCTAGAAATATTGGAAACTTTGTAGCACCTTATAATCCAGATGTTGATTATCATGCTACAGCATCTGCCATAGAGTATGCTGTTTCTGTCTTAGAAGTTACCGATATTATTGTCTGTGGTCACTCTGAATGTGGTGCTATTTCAGCACTTTTCAAAAAAATAGAACCTACCGATGAAAATTTACACACCATTAAATGGCTAGAGCTAGGAGAGAGTGCGAAACGTGCAGCCCTACTCTCAATGAAAGGACAACCTCAAGAGGAAATTGTACGTTATACAGAAAAAATTTCTGTTGTTTTTCAACTTGAGAATTTACTGACCTATCCTGCTATAAAAAGACGTGTAGAAGAAGGGTCTCTCTTTTTACATGGATGGCACTATGATCTTAAACATGGAAAAATTGAGTATTATGATGAAGAGCAGTATGAATTTAAAGACTTAAGTGAAAAATAGAGACTCCTTTAGTTAGGTTCCATAAACTCTCTAAATTTATAGACCTAACTTCATAGCCATTACCCTTAACCCTGAATACTCCTCTTTAAGTCGCTAACAAACTCTGTAATATCATCATACAGTGCTTGTAAATCTTCTTCATGCTCCACCTCATCAGCTAAAATCTCACTCACTAGGTCATAGGTTACAATATCTTTATCTCTTGTCATATCAGCCAAATTAGAATAGATAGAGATGGCACACTGCTCACCCTTTATGGAGTCTTCTAAAATACTCACCACATCAAAGTTATTTGGCTCTTCATATCCACAATTGCTATGACTGAACCACTCTTTTGGGTTAAGTAATGGTGTTCCTCCTAACTGTAAAATTCTATCTGCAACCATGTTGGCATGTCGTAACTCATCATTTGCATGTTGAGTCAGCTCTGCTATGGCTGCATCTTTCATAATTCCTTTTATCACCTTGGCTTCGATAAAGTACTGATAATACGCCAACCACTCATCAGCATAAGCTCTGTTAAGGGTGGTGATAATATCATTTATCTCTAACCCTTTTATAATCGAATTTCCTCTTTTTGCCATAATAAATCCTTTCACATAATTTATATATTATCCAACTGTTATATCGTTAGACACCTTTTTAAAGTACTCTTGTCCAGCTTTACATAAAGGACAAACTTTTGGTGCTTTTTTACCTCTATGCACATGACCACACACTTCACAGATATACTCTTCGTTATTCTCACTGTCAAAGAATCCTTCTGCTTCAAGTGCCTCTTTTAGTGCCAAGTACTCTCGCTCATGTTCTACTTCTACTTTTCCAATGGCTCTAAAAAGTCTGGCAATATCTTTAAGACCTTCCTCTTTGGCAATCGCTTCAAAATTAGGATACATCTCTTCATGTTCATATCGTTCACCATCAGCTGCATAAGTAAGGTTCTTCTGAGTAGTATCTAACTCTACATCGTTTACCAATTTATTGTACGCTTTAAACTCTGCCATAGCATGGTACTTTTCATTGTTTGCTGCCTCTTGAAAATGTCGTGCAATTCTATGTAAACCCTCTGCATATGCCACATCTGCAAAAAACTCATATTTATTTCGTGCTTGACTCTCACCTGCAAATGCTTTCATAAGGTTAACAGCTGTTAAATTTTCTGTTACCATCTCCATATCTTGACCACAACAAACCAATGTTCCACCACCGACTTCTTGAAGCTCTACCTCGTTACCACATTTGTTACATTTATATGTTTCATACTGTCTCATTTTATATTCCTTATATTTTTTATTAAACGATAATTTTTTTCGTTAAAGAAGTATAGCCTTTTAAACCTTTAATAATAATTAGTAAACGATAAAAATTATTGTTTAGGTAAAATTATCATCTTTTTTTATTTTTAAAGTGATATACTAAACCCGAATAAAACTCTCAACATTAAAAAAGGACAAAGTCATGCAAACATTAAAAGGATACATTAATAGCTTCATACCCCTAAATGATAAAGATTGGATGGAGATGATGGAACTCTTCAAGCCCTACTCCTATAAAAAGGGTGAGTTTATCTATGGTGCTTCAGATATTCCAGCAGAGATAAACTTTATTGTAAAAGGAGTTATACGTTCCTTTAAAATGGAAGAGGATGGTAAAGATTTTACATGGGCTTTTTATTACTTAAACGACGAGGTGATGGAGCATCGTATGATATCGGATGTTTGTGTCGTAGACTATGCCTCTTTTTTAAGAAACCAATCAGCCGAACTTGCCTTTGAAGTAATGGAGGATTGTACCCTTATGACCATTACCAAGGCTGACCTATTTAAGCTTTATGAGAGTGACGACAAGTGGCAAATGTTTGCTAGAAAAGTAGCAGAAGATGC
>JALUMR010000184.1 GCA_027055805.1 Campylobacteraceae bacterium | reverse complement strand
GCAAAAATAAGCATAAGCGACTGTAACCCAACCCCCACAGCTGCCACGGCAAAAGCCGATATAGTCCCGACCATTATAAGGTCGGTAATCACTTGTAACATATCGAGCAGAGAGTTAAAAGCAGCAGGCAGAGAGATGCTAAGGATTTTTTTGTGTTTGGCTTTATTTATACTTATCAAAGAAATATAGCCTTATAAACCTCTTCATCATAAGCCACATGAACCTTCCCCTCACCGTACTCAATCACAGGACGTTTTAACAAATAGTTCTCTTTAGCCATCCACTCTATTTTTCCGTCATCATCTAGGTTTAGCTCTTTAAGTCCTAAGTCACGGTACTTTTTACCTTTATTGTTAAAAAGTACATTGATGTCTATCTGCTTTAGCCACTCACGAATCTTCTCTTCGTCCACAGACTCTACTTTATAGTCTACAAAATCAAACTCTATCTCATTCTCTTTCATAAATTTTCTTGCTTTGCCTACAGTTGAGCAGGTTTTTATGCCGTATATTGTCATTTTATTGCCTATAATTTTTTTGACAGTATACAAAAAATTGACTACTTTTTAGCAGAAGAACCAATATTTAAACGTAGCCCACCCTCAGACTCTTCTAACCTTATATCTAAACTCTGTAACACATTATCAATCAGGTTAGCAACATCTTTTTTTTCCAACTTTTTTCCCACTAAAAGATTTAAAACTTGTTCATCTGAAAGATGTTCGTTCTGATTTTTCCCCCAACGCTGTGAACCTTCATAAACTGCCATGTACATCAGTGCTGCCTTTCGAGGCTCCACCCCCGATGCCAACATGGCATCATAAAAAACCTGATGTACCTCTTTCCATGTTCCTAACCTTTTGTCATAAGCCACATCATGAATCACCGATGCCAAAACATACTGTCCACCATAAGGAGTCCCTATAAATTCTTGAAAAACCTTTGGAATGGTTGCCCCATCAACCACATAACCCTTTGGAGCTGTCCACTTTTTCCCCTTGGCATCTATAAATATCAAATCTTCTAAAAGCTTTACTCTCTTACTTCCATCATTAAGAGGCTGAACTTTTAAACTATAAGTAGAAAAAATTCCATACTTTGCATTGGGGTGAGTAACACTTAATGTCACCTCTTTAGCACAAGCTATTGAGCTAGAAAAAAGTGAGAAGATGAGTAAATATAATTTTAGATGTTTCATAAAAATCCTTTTTTTAAGAGATTATACAGCATCCTTCATAACTAGCTAAAAGTAGTTAACACTTTAGGGGCAGTGACTTTAGTCGCTGTTGTCTATTTCATGGACTAAAGTCCATGCCCCTAAAACACTCAATATGTAAAAGTGTAAACTACTTATGAAGGATGCCGATTATACCTTGGTATTGTGGAAAAATATACCTTTTTAGACCCATATATTTAATCACCTCCACATCCTCCACCACCACAAGAGGAACCTCCACCATCAGAAGAGCTATCAGACCCTCCAAAAAATCCTCCATCACCACTTGAACTTCCACTCTCTCCTCCACAACCTGAAGCACAACCTATATCAGTAGCACAATAACCACCACAAGAGCTACCATTTGCAGAAGTAGGATTTCCTTTACAATTAAGCTGATAACTAAACCCTCCCTTTATGTTTAAGCGCTTATCTATAGCAAAAAGAAGAGGAAGCTTAGAAGGGTTTTTCGGGTTTATTCCCTCTTTAGCACAAGCAAGTCTCCACGCTCTTTTAATGCCCTCTTGAGCAGAGGTAGGGCTTTTCATCACTTCCGTTGGGGTATGATGTAAAAATCTCCCTATCCCTTTTTTACAAAACTCTTGATACTCTCGCGTAAAAAGCAAAAACTCATGCCAAAACACATCAACTATCTCCGAAGGCATGGCAACCATTTTACCTTTGGCTTGGTTACAAATGTAAAAGTAATCACGTGTAGCATCTACTACCTTTCTCATATCGGCATCGATTAAGTAATCGTGCTGTTCTTTTACACGTCTAATAAGTACAGGTGAAAACTTGTAGTTCTCTATAAAGTTTAATTCTCTTTTCTGTTGCTCTTTTCTCCAAAAGTAGGCTAAAAGCATGAGGGCTATTATAAAAAATATTGTTTGAGTTGTCATAAAATTTCCTGAATTGTTTTGGGTAATTATAGCTTTTATAAATTAAATCTTAAGCAAAAAAAGCTATACTTGTACAATAACCTGAACATAAAAGGATTTTCATGACAGTCATAAACTATACCGAAGCTAGAAACAATCTAAAATATGTGCTTGACTCTGTAGTTGAAGATGCAGACTATACCATTATAAACCGTCGTGATGCCGATGATGCTGTGGTGATGTCCTTAGACTACTTCAATGCCATGCAAGAGACACTGCACCTGCTACGCTCTCCTAAAAATGTGGCTCATTTAGAAAAGTCCATCGCCCAATATCAAGCAGGTAAAGTAGAATCTCACGGTCTCATACATGAGTAACCGACTACTCACATGGACAGCCGAGGGGTGGAAAAGTTACCTCTATTGGCAAGGTCAAGACAAAAAAACACTAAAACGAATCAACAAACTCATAGATGCAACCTTACGTGACCCCTTTGAAGGCATAGGAAAACCCGAAGCCCTAAAAGAGAACCTATCAGGCTTTCACTCACGACGCATTGACGACACACACCGTTTGGTCTATGCTGTTGAAGAGTTAAGTATAGTTATTATCTCTTGTCGAAATCATTATTAAAAGAAAATCTACCGTCAAAATAAATCCCTCATAAAATAATATTGGAAACACTGTATGTCGGAATCACCGTACTCAGACATTTACGTATGAGGAAGAGAATATTTTGTTGAATTAGTTCAATTTTTTCATTAAGTTTCAAAATAAAATTCTTCTTAAAAAATAATAAAAAATATAGCACGAGATAAGATTGATTATACTTATGATATAATTGATTTAAATTGTTAACTTAAAATGAGCAAAAAATGCTACAACTACAAATTAACAGTCCTGAAATGCAAGATATTTTTGAGACAAAGTTTCACTCTAACCCAGAGAAGTTTATGGAGTTTATTGTCTCTTTTATTCAAGACAATAAAAGAGCGATAGATAACTATTTTCATAAAAACAACAAACCAACTTTTAAATATAAAAAGTTAAATCCAATGGAGAACTACTATAAATTATCTGTTGACCAAAGTGAAACAGAGATGACTAATCCATTTAAAGATGTTACGGATTCAGTTGCTTTTGCAAAAAAACTAAGAGAGGATTCATATAGATGAT
This sequence comes from Campylobacteraceae bacterium, assembly GCA_027055805.1. Taxonomy (GTDB): domain Bacteria; phylum Campylobacterota; class Campylobacteria; order Campylobacterales; family Sulfurovaceae; genus UBA1140. Next base: position 2,669 of record JALUMR010000184.1, on the reverse strand, counting down.
ACTCCTCTATTCATCTTTATAACACCAACGCCTCAAACTCCACCTTAAACTCACTCTCCAAAGCATTGTTATAAAAAGGTAATCCTAAAATTTTGTAGCAACTGTTTTCATACATAGGTAAAGCTTTATCGTTTATATCTTTTAGCAATAACTTATTATCTCTTGTACATTGCGTTATTGCTTTTAAAAAATCATTTTTCCACTTTTCACTACTCATGTTGAAACCAACTATTTTATCTTTAGTCCAATCACCTTTAGGCTCACAAAATACTTGATAATAGCACCCCTCACTATCTTGAAGCAGTAAAATAAAATCAGGTTCAAACTTTGCTCCATCTTGTGCTTTATCAAAAGAGAAAATATCAAAAGCTTTCTCATTTCGTATAAGTCGAACATCACTATATCTCTTTTTGAGTTCACTCATACTCGCTTTTATAAACTCTACAAAGTGCATCTCTTCTATAGTTCCGTTATGAGGCTCAAAAATGTACCAATCCTCTACCCTATGGATAGGGCTATCACTCTCTTTTAGTTTGAGTTGCTTTTTGGGTGGTATCTTTTGGCTTATGCGTACAGGGTAAAACTCACAACTTCCTACATAGGTATTGGCATTTTTGACTATGCCTTTTTCTATCTGTTCAAGTAGCTCTATGATGTAGGTTACTTTTAACTCATCACTAACTTCAAAAGCTTGTGTGGTATGTAGTGTAAAAGTCACATCTCCCAAATAGTTACTACTGGCTATAAACTCACTTATACTCTTAAGGTGTCTAAAATAGTTTTTCAAGTTGGCAAAGTAAAAAAACGGTTTTTGATTGATAGCCACGCGTACCAAGTCGGGATGTAACTCTTTTATGACAAACTGTTGAGACTCTTTGAAACTAACTTCTGTTACCTCATCTGCATACACTACAAGCTCATGACTTTGGTTGTCTATGTATCTTTTTTGGCTCTTGTATGAGCCTATATAATCTTCTATGCTTTTTATCTTATCACGATTCTCTTGAATCCTTTCATTTACATAGATGACACCATTTTTATAGAGTTCATGGTTCAAAAAGCTCTCTTTGACTTTAAAAGTAATGGTTTGAACATGCTCCTCTTCCTCATCAAGTAGCCCTATACGTCTAAGCTCTTTGGTAATGGCATTGATGTAGTCACTTTGGTTAATACTATGAAAGTACATCTCTTCAAGTATCTTTATGGGGCTGTCTAACTCTTCATCAAATTTTCTTTTGTATCGGTCACTATCGTTATACTCAAAAGGGAAATACCTAGCCCCACGCCCTATAAGTTGAGCTTCACTTACAGTAGATTTTGCTGTCTTTTTGGCTTCATCAAGTTTTACGATGTCAAAGAGATTGAGTACGTCCCAACCCTCATTTAAAATATCAACTGCAAATATGGCTCTAATTTTATTGTGTTCATCTTCAAGGCTATTGAGATTTTGTAGCTTTACATCTTTATCTTTTACCTTAGAGTGAATAACCAAACAGTTCTGTTTCGTAAACCCATACTGCAACGCCTTTACAAACTGCTCTTTGTCTTCTATATACGCTTCTAGTTTTGCCATCACCTCTAAACTTGAAAAGCTAAATATCTCATCTATATCCTCTACACTCAACTGCTCTATAAGCGTTACAAATGTCTCAAACAGAGCATCAGCATTAAGTGTATTTTTGACACTCTTAAACATTACCACAGGCTTGATGCTTAGGTTAAGTTCCTTTTGGGCAACCATGCGTCTGTATTCGCTTATCATCACGGCTTGTAGCATTCGTTTTTTGTCATCAAAGTTATCGCTAATGAGTTTTATCTCTTTTGAGTAGCCATCATCACGAAATTTTTTGAGTGCATAGTCATAGATGATTTTATCTCTATATTTTTGGGCTACATTTACATTAGTCAAATCTTGTGTAGCTGTAAACTCTAGTAAAATATTCTCTTCATTGGCTCTAAGTAGATTGTGAGTGGTACGTTCCCAGTTTTTTTCACTCTCTTTTTGTGTTTTTGTATTGGCGTTAAGATGATGAGCTTCATCAGCAATCATGACTATTTTTCTATCTTTAAAATCAGCATAGGTTATGCTGTTTTCTTTAATGGTCGTCTCCAAATCAATATGTAGCTTATTAATAGTCGTAAAAAGTATATTAATGTCATCTGCCCTACTTACATCAAAGGTATCTTCTATGACATTTACTTTAACCTCTTTGTTGTCTATGCGTATCTGCTCTGTAAAAAGGTACTTACTACTAGCAAAATTAACCAAGTTCTCTTTAGTTTTTGTGATGATATTGTTCGTATTTACAAAAAAGATAAAGTCTCTGTAACCTTGCTTATAAAGGTACAAAATGCTACTTGCTATAATATTGGTTTTGCCACTTCCTGTTGCCATGTGAAAAAGCAAGTGTTTATAGGCTAAATCTTTATGTTTTTTACTCATACTATGGTAAAAGATAAAGTTCTCTAACGCCTCTTCTTGATACGTTCTAAGTGTATGTTTGAGATTGTCTGTTATGGCTTTTGGTATGTCAGGTTTTGGAACATAATCAAATGCCCCCTCTACATCTTGATAAAGAAGATTATTCATCTTCGACCCCATAAAACTTTTTATTAATGGCTATCTCTTTATTAGAGACAGCATACTCTTCATCTTCTAGTTCACTTAT
>JALUMR010000183.1 GCA_027055805.1 Campylobacteraceae bacterium | reverse complement strand
TTCATATAAACGCTATTTAACCAATATATTTAGAGAAAAATTTGACTTTGTAGGTGTGCCACTAGATATAGGTGGGCGTAAACGTGGACAGAGAATGGATGACGATTAAAGATAAGTTTTATCCAACTCCTCAAAAGGGAGTGCTTTAGAGAAGTACCACCCTTGTCCATAGTCAATATGCATCTCTTTTAAAACCTCTACTATCTCTTTATTTTCAACAAATTCTGCAATAACCTTAATATTGTTATTTTTGCAAAAAAGTCCCATTGCTTTCACTAGCGTATAAGCACGTTTATTGTTATGAATCTCTTTAATAAGAGAACCATCTATCTTTAAAAAATCAATAGAAAGATTTAAAAGGTGGCTCATATTGGCATAACCAGCACCAAAATCATCAATAGCTATCTTATATCCAAACATTTTTAATTTTTGAATAGAGACTTCAAGTTTAACATAATCTATACTTTTATTTTCTAAAATCTCTATTTGAAGTCTATCAGCCAAGTCAGCATTTTCTGCAAGTAAGGCAAGAACACTATCATTTAACAAATCATCAACACTTAAATTAATAGAGACTTTCATATTTATATTTTTTCTTAATTTTTTTACATTAAACTCAATAACTCTCTTTGAAAGAAAACTATAAAGATGACTGTCTTCTAAGTTAGGTAAGATTTTATCTGGGAAAATTATAGTATCACCATCTTCTATACGTAATAATGCCTCGTAATGCTGGATAAACCCATTATCCAAATTAACAATAGGTTGATAGTGACAAACCAATTTATCTGATTCTATTAACTCTTTTAGTCTGTTTCTATAGAGCTTTTGACTCTGTGTCATATCAAAATAAGCAACAGAATTTCGTCCACTATGCTTTGTCTCATAGAGTGCTGTATCTGCTTTATGAATAACATCTTGTAGTGATTTCTCTAACTCTGTCTCTATTAAAGCTCCAATAGATACTGTTAACTTCACTCTCTTATTGGGGAGCCTAAAGCTCTTTCTTTCAACATGAATACAAATGGTTTCTAAAAGTTCTTTAAACTCTTGTTCACTTGTTTTACTTTTCAAAATAAATAGTAAAAAAGATTCACCACTATACTCAATAAACACATCATCTTTTTTTAATAAGACATTAATGGTTTTTATAACAGAGTCTATTAATATATCTCCATTTTTTCTACCATACATTGTATTGATACGTTTAAAAAAATCTAAATCTGCTAAGGCAACATAATATTTTTCAAATTCAATTTTTTCGTAATTTTCACTTAAATAGACTCTATTTAATGTATTGGTATTAGTATTATAATAGATTTTATATTTTACATATTTACGATACCCAATATAATAAAGGATAAGTAGAAAAATAACAAATATAAAAAAGAGTGCCATATTGATACTGTTTACACTTAATGTCAGTAACTTACTTAGTGAAGACAAACTCTTTTTAGTGTAATCGACAACAAGAAAAGCTTTAACCTTTTTATTTTGAATAATTGGTTTAATTAATGTAAACCCTAAATTTTCCGTGTTTTTTTGAATATATGTTATTTTTTTTCCTGTCTTTAATACCTCAAGAAATGCACTTGAAACGTTTGGACTAAAGAGTTCATCCACTTCTCCTCTATCCTCTTTGGCTGTATCAAGAAGGAAAAAAAGTTGATTATTAGAAGGGTAAAGAACATAAAGTTCTTGAATATCTTTATTCCGGAGAAGCGATAAAGTCTTCTCATTTTTAGCTCTTAATTCCTGATTTTTTAGATTGCTTTGAACAAAATCTACATTCTTTTCAATAATTTTATCTAAAATATTTTCTGAGGTTTTATCAACAATCTCAATAGAGTGGTTTAAAAGTAAATTTTTTAATTTACTTTCATAACTGTCTAAATTTTGAAAAAAGTATATAAATAGGATAAAAACAGTAATCACAAATGAGAATAAAAAGTAATAATGTTTATTGTTTTTTAATATAATTAAATTATTATTCAAATTTATTCCCTAAGACTATTTTTATATTTATGGGATTTTAACATAATAATGTGCCTAAACGTGAATAAAGGGGGTAAATGTTTTGGAAATTAGCTAATTTTATTGATTATTACATACACAATTAGCATGAAGATGGCAAGAAGAGACCATGTATTTATTAAATTTACTTTCTAAAGTTATACCTTTATCTTTTAATCGTTCTTTAATAAAAATAACTTGTGTTCTATTTTTTTTTAAATAGATAGCACCTATACTGTTTTTATTCTCTTTTAATGCTTCATAACTATTAACAATCATTATATTATTGTTAAAGTTTTCCCTAGGAAAAAGAACAATATCTGCATCTTCGAATGAAGTAAATTTTATTTTGTCATCAATACTGTTATTTATTGTATCACTATAGTATTTTAATTCTTTTGAAGCATGAATACCTAAAAGTACTCTACTTACTTCATTCATATCTAATCCTGCAAAAGTTACTATTGGTAGAAATAAAAACATCCCTATTCTTTGTTTCATAATATATCCTTAACAAAATAATACAATAGAACATCATAAAATATGATTAAACATTAAAAATTTAGAAATTAAAATTTTTAATTTCTAAAATATTTTGATATAATCCAATATTATTTAATCAAGGATTTAAATGCGTGTATTAACAGGAATCCAAGCCTCAGGAAAGCTTCATATAGGTAACTATTTTGGAGCCATGAAACCCATGATAGAACTTCAAGAAAAAGAGGAGCTTTTTACTTTTATAGCCAACTATCACTCTTTGACTACCTCTAAAGATGCAAAACTTTTAAAACAGCTCACTTTTGATGCTGCTGTAGATTATTTGGCGTTAGGTATTGACCCAAACAAAACAACTTTTTGGCTACAAAGCGATGTACCACAAGTACTTGAACTCTACTGGATACTCTCTAAATTTACCCCTATGGGACTGCTTGAAAGGGCTCACTCGTACAAAGACAAGGTTGCTAAAGGAATTACAGCTAACCATGCTCTCTTTTCTTACCCTGTGCTTATGGCTGCAGACATTTTACTCTTAGATACCCAGAAAGTACCCGTAGGGAAAGACCAAATTCAACATGTTGAGATGACCCGTGATATTGCTACTAAATTTAATAATGAGTATGGAGAGATTTTTACACTGCCTGAACATGTGGTCAATGAAAACGTTGCTACCATTCCAGGGATAGATGGACAAAAAATGTCAAAGTCTTATGACAATGCCATAGATATTTTTATGGAGACAGAGAAAAAGCTTCAAAAACGTTGTAATAAAATCGTCAGTTCTTCGACTCCTCTTGGTGAACCACTAGAGTATGAGGGGTGCAACATCTACAACTTGGCTTCTCTCTTTTTAGACGACAATAGAAAAGCAGAACTTCAAGCCCGTTACAAAACTGGTGAAGAGGGTTATGGACACTTTAAACAGTACTTAAAAGGACTCATTTGGGATGAGTTTGCAGAAGCTAGAGCAAAGCGTAAGGAGTACATTAACAACCCTGACGTAGTAAAAGATATTTTATCTGACGGAGCGAAGAAAATGAGAATCATTGCCGATGCTAAAATGGTACAAGTTCGTGAATCTGTAGGAATACTCTAGATTTTCTCTATTTTACCAATATATTCACTACACACATCGGGAAAGAGTTTCTGAATCAATATCTGATTTATCTCTCCCGTATGAAAAAGATGAAGCGTTAACTTTCCTTCATTTTTATGCCCCTGCTCTTTTAGACGAGTTAAAAGATGTTTTGAGATGGCATAACCCGAATCTATACACTTTACCCCATTATCCATAATATCTTCTATAACTTTACGTGCTAAAGGGTAATGGGTACAGCCCAAGACCATGCTGTCTACCTTAGCTTCACGCATGGGCTTTAGCCATTTTTCAAGTAAACGCAGACTCTCTTCACTCTTTAATGTATCATTCTCTATATGTCCAACCAAACCTGCACAGGCTTGTTCATAGAGTTTAATATCTCTTCCTTTTACAAGGTTATCAAGCAAACATTGATATTTGTCTCCAGATAGCGTGGCAGGGGTTGCAAGTACACCAATTTTAGATGTTTTAGTTAACTTAAGAGCCAACTTAACTGCTGGTTCAGTACCTATAATAACAAGCTTGGGATATTTTTTACGAAGTTGTTTAATCGAAGCAGAAGTTGCAGTGTTACAAGCAACAACCAAGGCTTCAATTTGATATTGAACTATAAGATAATTCGTTATTTTTAGAGAGTAATCTAAAATCTCTTTAGATGTTTTCTCTCCATAAGGGGCATTGAATGTATCAGCTATATAAAAAATATCTGCATCTCGAATAATGCCCAACATGGCTTGAACCACGGTCAAACCACCTAGACCAGAATCAAAAACACCTATTTTCATAAAGTAAGGCTCTTAGCCGTTCATTATTGCCAAAAACTCTTCATTATTTTTAGTTTTATTCATTTTAGAAAACAGGAACTTTAATCCTTCTACATCTTCCATGCCTTGCATGGCATTTCTAATAGCCCATACTTTTTGCATTACTTCTGCATCGACCATAAGCTCTTCTTTTCTAGTTCCTGACTTTGTGACATCTATAGCAGGGTAAATTCTTCTTTCAGATACATAACGATTTAAGACAACTTCTGAGTTACCTGTACCTTTAAACTCTTCAAAAATTACCTCATCCATTCTACTTCCTGTGTCAATAAGAGCCGTAGCAATAATGGTCAAAGAACCACCCTCTTCTATGTTTCTAGCAGCCCCAAAGAAACGTTTTGGTTTGTGAAGTGCATTGGCATCGACACCACCAGAGAGTACTTTTCCTGAACTTGGGGTTACGGTGTTATAAGCACGTGCAAGTCTTGTAATAGAATCTAAAAGAATGACAACATCTTTACCACTCTCTACACGTCTTTTTGCTTTTTCTATAACCATCTCTGCTGTTCGTACATGGTTTTGTGCAGGTAAATCAAAAGTTGAAGAGTAAACTTCCCCTTTTACACTTCTTTGCATATCAGTAACCTCTTCTGGTCGCTCATCAACCAAAAGAACCATTAGTGAAACATCAGGGGTATTGTGAGAAATTCCATGAGCCAACTCTTTAAGAAGTTCGGTTTTACCAGTTCGTGGAGGTGCAACAATTAATGCTCTTTGTCCTTTACCAATAGGCGTAAAGAGGTCAAGTACACGTCCTGTAAGTTTAATTGGGTTGTACTCAAGTTTGAGTTGTTCAGTAGCATAAAGAGGAGTAAGGTTATCAAAAAGAGGTCTTTTTTTAGACTCTTCAGGTGGCAGGTAATTAATGGCTTCTATTTTTAGTAGAGCAAAATATTTTTCTTGTTCTTTAGGTTGCCTAACTTGACCTGTAACAATGTCACCATTTCTAAGTGCGAAACGTTTGATTTGTGTGCCACTCACATAGGTATCGTTAGAAGAGTTAGCAAAGTTTCCGTCCTCTGAACGTAAAAAACCATAACCATCGTTCATCACTTCTAAAATACCTGTAAAGAGAATAAATCCTCCTTGAGATACTTGTGCTTTTAAAATTTCAAAAATTAAATCTTTTCGTTTAAACTCATTTGGGTTTTCAACTTTTACCTTATCAGCAATAGCTACCAGCTCTTCTAATGGCTTCGATTGAAGATTCTCAACCTTGTATCCATCTACAGGTATATGTGTTCTATTGCTCTTTTTATTGTGATTACGTTTTTTGTTTTGTTGTTCGCTCATAAGTCCTCTTGAGTGCTATGTTAAAAGCTATCTTGAAATGTATTGAAGTATTTTTTACTTGTAGTTGTGTCATTATAATAAACTTTTTGTTAATCTATGATGATATTGCCATAAATAGTAGAGGGACATAGGTAAAAAGCCCTAGAAAACTCATCCATGGAGCCAATTTAGCATTTAACATCTGCCCCAACTCACTATCCATCTCTTTAAATAACTGATGTTACGATAAACCCAAAATAGGGATTTCTTAAAAAGCTACCAAACTAAGCAGATTTCAACTCCGTAACTTTTTGATAAGCCGTTTTTAGAGCCTCAATATAAATCTTCTCCTTAATG
>JALUMR010000182.1 GCA_027055805.1 Campylobacteraceae bacterium | reverse complement strand
CCAAAAGGGTCTTAACACCCATACGTGCAGGAGCTAAAGAAGCCTCTATTCCTGCGTGACCACCACCAATTACTATTACATCATAATTCATATTCAAACTCTTTTCGCTATAATTATCGCAATTATATCAAAGTAAATTGAGGTATCATGTTCACAGGTCTTATACGAGAAATCGCCACCGTTAAAAACTACTCTAACAACATTCTAACCATTAAGTCAAAACATAAAGCAAAACTCGGTGATAGCATTGCTATTAATGGTGTTTGTCTAACGGTCATAAAAGTAAATGAAGATGGTTTCGACCTAGAACTAGCCGATGAAACACGTTCAATTATCGACGAATCCAAACTCTCTGGAAAAGTACACATAGAACCAGCCATGCAGATGAGTGACCGTTTTGAAGGTCATATTGTTCAAGGGCATGTAGATTGTGTAGGGACAGTAGTTGAGATAAACCAGTTAGAGAATGGTACCGATTTTATTATAGAAGTAGACCCTAAGTTCATAGCCCACATCATCCCTAAAGGCTCCATTACCATAGATGGTATCTCTTTAACAGTTAATGATGTAGGAGAAAAGAGCTTTAGACTTACCATCATCCCACACACCCTACGAGAAACACTTATGGGTGACTATAAGGTAGGAACCAAACTCAACATAGAGACCGATGTTTTCGCTCGATACATCGACCATATTTTACAGCATAGAAGTAGTCAAAAGTCTATGTCATGGGATGAGGTTGATGATATTCAGATGGTGTATTAGTACTATATTTCATTTCGTAAATCAACTAAAGAGCATCTCCTAGAAGTACAAGGTATAGAGTTATTCGTATCATTATTACTTTTATAATTATAAAACTTATTATTCTCCTCATGTACTCTACATTCATATTGATGATTTGGATAAACATCTGAAATATTTTTCTTCAAATCAGCTATATCACTTCTAACTGCATAAACAGGTAAATATCCATCTGAACGTCTATATGACTCTATCATTGATTGTGAAAAAGCTTTATCGTTTATAAACCTATACTCAAACAGACTTTTTTTAGGAGTTGAGAGTAAACCACTATTTTCACTACTAAGCATATTCCCTACTGTTCGAGAGAACACTAAAGATTGTTTTTTCAAAAACTCTTTATAATTTTTACCAACCAAATTAGCTAACTCATCTATTTTTCCATTTAATCTAGCAAAAAGAGCTCTCTTATATTTTAATGACTCTGAATAGGCCCTATACTTTGCATCAATAGAGAATGAAACTATATATCCATAGTCAGATAATATAGAGTCTGAACCAGTTAAACCTTTTTGTCTATTTTTTATATACATTGCAAAATCATCTCCCAACCAAAGAGATTCGCTTCGTATACCAGCCAAGACTAAATAGCCTCCTCTTGTTCTATTTTTACTTCCTGAAGTACTAGCAATTGTGCCTACTGCCATTTTATTTTGACTATCGGAAACTCGACTCCAATTGGTTATAATTAAACCACTTTTTTTTCTAACATCATTAAATTTAGTTCTAGTATCTGTAATATTTACTTTAATCTTCTTAATTTGTTCATTTAATCTATTCTCTCTTAATTTTGACACTTTCAATATCTCTGACCTATTACTGTCAATATTAATATCATCAAAAGAGTAGAAACTAATAAGTGCCTTTTTTGTATCATTATTATCAGCTGAACCCTCAGTAGTAATATTTAAGTTTTTAATTAACTCTTTTAATATAAACTGTTCGGTTTCTACTACAGACAACTCTGCATTATATTTAATAAAGCTGTCTAGGTAATCTCTAACATCTTTCACATCTGTCTCATTTGCATCTGTTCCATACTCTGTTACTGCAACCTTGGAACAACCAGTAATAATAGGAATAGAATAGGTATCAGGAATATTTCGACCAGGTACAGTTAAAATACTACCTACTATCTGATTTTGACCTAAGCCACTTACCGAAACAGAACTACGATAGTTGGTTCGCTCATTACCTTTTTTCAAACCAACTTCTCCACCCAACTCTTCAAAAGCGATACTAACACCTTGACTGGGTTTATTACTACAACCAATAACCAATAGTAAAAACATGCTTGTTATAATTAACTTTTTCATGATTAGCTCCTAAAAAATTAGTCTAACCTGATTGAGTTCTGCCTAAAGCAGAAGAGGAATTTTTTCTTTGTCCTTACCATTATTATAATCAAATAAAATTATCTAAAAATAAAATATTATTTATAAAATAATATTAAATTATTACTAAAGTTTATTTTTATTATTTTATATTAAATTACTATATTTTTTTCAAAATCATCTAAAAAACTTCATAAACATAAAATATATGAGTTATAATAGATAAAAAGGAGATGCCATGAGTTTCTTTTCATCTGAAAGTAAAAGTCAAACAAAAATGTTTATTACTATGCCAGAAGTGATTTCAAAAGAAGTTCCAATTGATACCAAATCTTTGAACTTCAATAAAATGACCGATATTTTAGCTACAGCAGACCCTGTTACAACCATTCTCCTAAATGCTGCTCCAAAACTTGTAGAAGAGGGGCTAGAGTTACTCTCGGGAACCATCAATAAATTTGCTCAAAAAGATGTGACTAAAACCATCATAAAACGAAATATAGACATTATTAACAAAGATAAAATATCTATTCCCACCCATATTACCATCATACGTTCTGACTTTGCACCCAAAGTGGACTATGACAAAGGTGAAGGCTTTGGTGACAATGGTAAGCATCAAACCACGCGTATAGGAGCTAAAGACCTACATATAGAACTTGATATTAGAGCATCAAGAGACAATGAATCTATTGCTTTTCAAGCCACCAAATACTACTACAACGGAGTAGACAGAGAACAAGATGTCATAGATGAACTGCTTCTTGCTGTCTCCTTTGTACCTGTAGAAGAGAGTACGCTTCATACTACAAAACCAACGTTTCAAACCTTTTTAACCTTTGAGAATCTAAAAGCCCATACAGAGTATGAGTTTGGCAATGAAGAGGAAGGTTACGATGCTAACTACCAATCAGCATGGATGAAACCTCAAATAGATACCGAAACTCCCTACACACTCACCATTGAGATTCAAGAGATACGCAAAGGAAACTCCTTTGCCAAACTTTTACAAACAGTTTATGGTGAAAATGAAGAGTACTTAAAGAGTGAACTTGAAGCTAAAATAAAACTTATGGAGACAAAACTAAAATTACAAAAGGAAGAGTCCAATGAGTAATAAAGAACCTAAAATCCACCATTATAAAAAATCATTCCTACTCTTCTGGCATATTCTGCTAGGAGGAGCATTTATATTTGATACCATTGTATCCATCAGTGGCTACACAAGAAACATAACACAAGGAATTATTCTTACCCTTATCATTACCCTCTCCTACTTTTATCTGTTATACTTTAGTGCAAAACTCTTTAACAAACAGCAGATAGGTGCTGCTTACTTTTTAACAATTACTGGTTTTTTAGTAGGTGTATTTGTTCAGATATTAACTTGCACAAATAGCATAGCCCCTATTATGATGCACTAACAACCATGCTCATTCATCTTATCTTCGACCTACTAGCCTATGCAGTAGGAACCCTCTTGGCTGTCAAAGTTTTTAAAAGTAAAACCCAACTCATCGAAAATGAAAATGTACGTTATTCCTATTATACCACCGTTATAGTTGGTGCATTTTTTGGAGCTTTTCTTGTAGGCTCTATCAATACCTATATCTCTATAGAGTCAGAATCATTTATCATAGGTAAATCTATACTTGGAGCCATTATGGGAGGGACGATAGCTGTAGAGACATTTAAAAAAGTCATGAACATCAAAGGCTCTACAGGAGCTTACTTTGTCCCCTCTTTAGCCATAGGTATTGCCATTGGTCGTGTAGGCTGTTTTTTATCTGGACTCGATGACTACACCTATGGCATAGCCACTGACTCTTTTTTAGGTTACGACTTTGGTGATGGCATAGCTCGTCACCCTGTTCAGCTCTATGAGTCTGCTGTAATGGTTCTCTTTTTTATCTATGTTCTTTATGTTTATTTTAAAAACAAACTTTACTTTGAAAAATATATTTTCTATCAGTTCATTTTATTGTATGCTATACAACGATTCATATGGGAATTTCTAAAACCTTATGAGACCATTGCTTTAGGTCTTAATGTGTTTCAGTTTTTCTGTTTGGGGCTTGTTATTTACTCACTATACCACTTACGGAGAAGTTCATGAAAAAACTATTTCTATCCATTACAACTCTAGCCATGGTTATCTTTCTTTCACTTGGTTGTGTCACCAAACAGGTTTGGACAGACAAAGTAAGAGCCGACCCCTATCAAGAGCGTATTATCTCATTTTACAACAACCCTAAAGAGGGGAAAATCATCTTTATTGGAGAAAAATATCACTATATTTTTGATAAAGGAGCTAAAGAGTTTTCTGAATTTATAGAGGCAAAAAAACGTTTAAATTTAAAAGAGAAGCACCTAGAAATTTATGCCTCTACGGATAGATTTCAAAAAGAAAAAGTATTGGTACATCTTGGTTTCACATTTAAAAAAGATAATTTAACCCAAGAACAAAAAAGTTGGCTAGAGCAACATAACAAAGAACTTATTAAGATACCCAATCCCATAGAAAAAAACCCCAATGACAATAGACCAGTTGTATATGAACCTAACCAAACACAAATAGAGAGCTATATTGTAAACTACCAACTATCAGGAAAACGCTACAAAGCAACGCCTCAAGTAAACAGTCAAGTTGTAAAACTAAAAAACCCTATAAATATTGAAGTGATAGAGTATAGAACAGAGAAAAAAAGTATGCTCTATAAAATTGCCATGACCCCATTAAGCGTCACAGCCGATGCAGGACTTGTTATAATTGGTGCAGGGGCTGCTGTAATCTTTCTTCCTATTGCCTTGATTGGCATGGAGTATCAAGCTATAACTAAATAAAAGGAAAGTTATGAAAAAAATATTTATCTCTATTACAGCTCTAGCCATTATTATATTTCTTTCGCTTGGTTGTGCAGAAAAATATACTTTTGATGCACCAAATTATAAGTACCATACGTATAAAGAGCAGATTAGCTCTTTTTATTTAAATAATCAAAGGGGAGATGAAATCACCTTTATTGGTAAGCAATATTATTATGTTTTTAATCAAAATACAAAAGAGTTTATAGATTTTTTTAAAAATAGAGATTTTTTAAAATTGAAACAAAAAAATTTATCAAAAATCAAAATAATAGTAGATGAGAAGAATGGAGTCCATAGTAATTTTTTAGCAATGTTTGATAATGAGAGTTTAACAGAAGTTCAAAAATCATGGATTAACTCACATCATTATATTAAGGGAAGAGGTCCAAATAGTACTTATATAAAAGTTTATCATATTAATGGAAAAAGATATCGAGATACTCCAAAAGAGAATATAAAAGTAGAAAGATTAAAGAGCCTCATACATTTAGATATTGAAGAGGAAACACTATAAAAATAATGAAATTCAAAGCTGTTCTCGTAAGAACAACTTGCTCTATTTAGATAAATTAAAAAGGAAACCCCATGGCACACTACTCCAAAAAATACGACCTATACCTAACAGCAACGCAGAGTTTTTGTCACCGTTGTAATGACCTAAAGCATCTCATAGATACCCACATTGTCACCAAAGAGAATGAAGTTTTTTTACGAAAGTTCTGCCCTAAGTGTGGCGAGTCTATGGTAAAAATTTCTACGGATTATGAGTACTATAAAAAATGTGAAGATTATCTCAAACAACCTGACCTACCTGAAAAACCTCTGACGAAGGTTTTAAAAGGTTGTCCTTTTGACTGTGGGGTTTGTCCTCAGCACCAAAACCACCCCTGTTTGGCACTCTTTAACATTACTGATGAATGTAATATGAAGTGTAACATCTGTTACTACTCAGCCGAACCAGGGCTTGGAAACCACCGAAGTATGGACGACATAGAACAGATGTTAGCCACACTCTTAGAGACCGAGTCTGAACCTGACCTCATACAAGTAACAGGTGGTGAAC
>JALUMR010000181.1 GCA_027055805.1 Campylobacteraceae bacterium | reverse complement strand
AAGTTTTGATACTCGTCAATAACCAAAACCAATTTTGATGACTCTTCCAACTCTGATAAGAACTCAAAGGCATCAGTAAAACTTTCAAAGGCTAAATTTTTTGCGATTTTAGGGCTTACAAATTTTCCTATCTGCTTGGTGAACCCTCGAAGTTGTTCCCCTATATTCCCCTCTGTTGCATAGAGATAAATATGATTTTTATGACGAATATATTCAGAAATTAGTGCTGTTTTTCCTACTCTTCTTCGTCCATATATCACTGTAAATGTTGCAGAATCTTTTTTATATTCATCTTCAAGTGTTTTTAGTTCAGCTGTTCTATTTACAAACATTATAATATTCCTTATTATAAGATATATTATAATAATATCATTTATAAACTTTAATAATACAAATAATAAACATAATGAAAAAACAGAGGAGCCGTGTACACTAGAGAGTCTACTCTGTCAAGTACACCACCATGCCCTGGAATGAGATTACCTGAGTCTTTTACACCAATATCTCGTTTTATCATCGAGATGACCACGTCACCTACAAAACCAAAGGCTGAAATAATGACCCCTGCACCCAATGCTTCGTACCAAGTAAATGGTGTTAAGTAAGAAAATAGAAATGCCAAAATCATAATGCTAAAAAATGCTCCTACAAAGCCCTCAACTGTTTTGTTTGGGCTAACTTTTGGGATAATTTTGTGCTTTCCAAAGCTCTTTCCCCAAAGGTATTGGAGTACGTCATTAAAGGCTGTAAGCAGTACCAAGTAGAGTACCAACTCTTTTCCAGAAGCTCCATTTACTTCAGGTAGGGTCAACATGTAAGCTAAGTGGCTTAGACCAAAAACGAACATCATCAAGCCCCATTGCACTCGTGCAGTATTTTCTAAAAAACCTTTGGTGTCACCTATGAGAACTTGTCTAAACGGCAAGAGTAAAAAGAGGTAAACAGGAATCCAAATAATAAACATGCCGTACCAAGAGATTCCAGCAAAATAGTACTGAAAAGGAATAGCCAAGTATGCGTAAAACATTACACGCCTGTCGGTTAAGCGTGAAGGAATAAGCGTGAAGTACTCTTTAAGTGCCAAAAAGCTCAAAAAGCCAAAAAAGAACATGGCAAGTGTAGTGTTTAACATAATACCAACGCTAAAAAAAACTAAAATATACCACCATGAGTTGACCCTATCTTTTAGCTCTTTTGTTGAAAACTCAAAATAAATTATTGCCGTAGCAACGGATAAAATAGCCATTAGAAGATAAAGAGTTAGCATTGACGCACCCATTACATGGAACCTCTCGTCGCACGGTTATAGGTTGAGCGTATGGCTAAGAGTGTAGCTACCACAAACATTACATCGACCCACAAACCAGCCTCTACTCCCAAGCCTAAAAGTAAAGAGATAAGCCCAACTACAAAAACACGGTCACTCTTTCCCATTGGTCCATCGTATCGACGTTCACCATTGAGTGTTTGGGCAACAACCCCTGCCATTTCATTAAAGACTCCAACTACTGTAAAAAGTACCACATAGATGGGGTTCACCCCTGATATAAACGCAAAGGGTAAAAAAAGAGCCACATCGGCAATGACATCGCTCATTTCATTAAACATCGCACCTTGTTTGGTTTTCATGTTATGCTCTTTGGCTAAAAGTCCATCTATGGCATTGAGTGCCATACGCACAAACATAAAAATGGGAACAAATAGAAAAATCCCCTTGACTTCATGAGTTAGAGCAATCATTACACCTACCGAAATGGAGAGAAGCATAGCAAATAGGGTTACTTGGTTTGGAGTCACCCCTTGATTGGCTAAAATCCGAACTATTGGTCTTAAAAGAGCTTGAAATTTTGGTTTTAAATCGTATATGGTCATTTTCGTTCCTAGTATAAAGTATTAAATATAAAATTTATTTTAGCATTTAAAACTAAATGTAGAAGTGTTTAACTTTATATTACACATATAAAAACTTTTACTAATAATTTTTCCATTCATATTCTCTATTTTAACCATAAGATGGATATATTAATAATATTATATTTGTTAGGAGTATCTGACCATGCCATTTAAAAACTTATTAGAGATAGACATTAGAGCTTTTTTCTTTAACTCTGAAACTGACTACCTCCCTTATTACAAGAATTTTTCATTTATAGTAAAGAATGATACTAAACTAGTAGATGTTCTTAAACTCATTAAAGAGAAAAATTCTGATTTTTCATACCCTGATGAAGACCTGATTTTTAGAATAAACCAACTCATAGTTACAGGAGAAGAAAAAGTATCTGATATTGTTAACGAGATAGGCAGTGAACTTACTATTGAACCTGCTTTAGCCTACCGTTCTGACAATGGGTTAGTACTTAACAACAGTGACTTTTTACATCAATATAGAACCCTATTTTCAGGACACAATACAAGTAAAGAAGATTTGGCGTACTACTTAACACTCTACCCTGTTCACTATGCTTCTGAAACTTTTAACTATAACCGTGAGTATATTGGTGATGCTATTTTACTTTTGGCTCATAAGATGATTGTAGAAGATGGCTCAGAATATAAAGATGAAATTTTAGCCACTATTAACGATGAATTTAATGGTATAAGATGTTGTGAATATGAAAATAATATCTTTCAAGGTGAAGACCATGGTGCCAAAATTAATGAATTAAAAGCCATGCTAAACATTAAAGAGAGTGAATCATTCACAGATAAATTATTAAAATTAACTTTAAGAAGCAAGAATCATGAAGTAGAAGAGACTTTAGACGGCACAAATATTGCCCTATATCTGGGTGATAAAAATTCAAATGAAAGTAAAGAGAAAGTAAAAAAAGAAGCAAAAGCCAACAATATAAACTTTATTGACTTTTCTATGTCTACTAAAAAAGCTGGACAAAGCATCATAGATTCATACAGTGAATTAGCCTATAAAAAAGCAGGGAAAATTCTACTTGATGCCCTTGATAATGGGGCTGACAGCCTAATATGTTCTAAAGATAGCGATGTTAATTTCTTTCAGTCTGTTATTTCTAACTGTGAACGTGAATATGGACGTGATATAGAGTTGAAGATCATCTCTTTAACTACATTCCGTACACATGTAAACAAAGTTACCCAAGAGACATAACTTAAAAATAAAATTACATATTTTTTTATATTGATATTCTAACTTTTTTTTCCTATAATAATTTTTTTAAACTAATTATAGGAAAGTAACAAATTATGTTCAAAAAACTATTTAAAAAATTCTCTTCAAGTTTCCAGCTACAAAGCTATAAATCTGGTGAGTTATACAGCATGCCCAATAAAGGTAAATTTGGTATTTTTAAAGTATTGAAGGTTGATAAAAAAGGTGTACATGTTCGTGTCTACTCAAACTTATATTCAAAAATTCCCTCTAAAATTAATAGTAGTGAACTTTTTATAGACAAACAAGATAAATCAAGTACCAACCATACCCCACTGACATTTTCTAGTATCAAATTATGGAATCCATCATTTTTGCAGAGAATAAAAGTTGAAAAAGATGAATTGAAAGATTACTTTTCTTGGAAATACAATACCCCTTACTATGTATAAAAAGTAAGAGGCATTGAAATTTAATATCCTACAGGGTCAACACGTCCCTTATGACAACGACTCTTAGGTCTCTCTCCTTTTTTTAGAAGTCCTTCTAAGTCATCTGCACCATTACCTACGTGGAACCATAACTCAGTTATAAGACCTCTGTTACAATTCATCGTTACATGCTCTCCAGCACCTTTTCCAAATGCTTTATCTACTACTTGACGAACCTCTTTTAATCGAACGGTTTTACCAATATTTAGTTTAAAATATTTCTGTAAAGCTGACTCATTAACTTGTGTTAAAAGTATCATTGCATCATTATAGTAGTCATTGGCTGTTGTACCATAGCATGTTCCATGTTTTACCCACTCATGCTTGTGTAAGTTTGAGCTATAACCGGGCATAAATTTAGAGAGTTTGGTACGTACTGTTTCATTTAAATCCAACTTATTGAGTTTGTTCCATTGTTTATTTTTATCTTTACCAATCTCTCTTTTACCCACATTACAGTATTGATTGTTTCGAGGTTGAGGCCAAAGACCATGAAGAACAAAATGTGTTGCTACAAAATCTTTTATATCCATAGATTTACACTCTTTTTTATATTGATGTGTTTGACAAAAAGCATTTTGCCAAGAGAGTGCCAAAAGATTTTGTTTTGAAGTAGATTTTGATAAAGATTCTGTTTTTTTCTTACCTATGCTTGAACTTTTTACAGTCTCTGATAAAGTAGCTGTTGTTTGATTAGCAACTTTTTTTGGCTCTTTAACAGCTGTACTACTATCATTAAAACAAGACTCATCTACCCAACGTTGAGCAACTCTTTCCCCTTCTATAAGGGTTAAGATTTGCCCTTTGTTCTTCTGTAAAATTCTATATTTATGCCCGACTTTTAGCTCAATATTATTGGTATTTGAGCTATGTTTCATGTTATTAAATGCAGGACACTCTTTAGTGGCTTCCTTATAAACATGTGGCTTTTTTGCCATAAGCACTAAAGGTAGTGTTAAAATAAGTGTTGACGTAAGTAGTTTTTTCATTGTTTTCCTTATATTTTTTATATGTTATTGTATATGAAAAAATATGAAAACATCATAAAAAAGATGACTTAGTTAGAATTTAATACTCTACTCTTAAGCCCTATGCCTTTAATTGCTTTTTTAACAGCATCCTCTTTATCTAATGGATGAAGAAGAAAATAATAACTGTCAGAACCATCTGACAAATAACTGATTTGAACCTTATACTTATTTAATTTTTCTTGATACGCCAAAAGCATCTCTTCTAACTTACTGTTTGATAAAAGAGGAAATTCTATTTCTCTAGCCATTTTAGGCAATGATGCTCTTAATTTATTATTAAACTCTTCTATATTTAAAGGTGAATTTATAGTAAATATAAAATTTGTATTTTGATTATCTGTATAGTTTATTATTTCATAAAAATAGTCCAAAACAAAAGACTCTGTATCAAACTCATTTGTCTCTTTACTATATCCACCTACATATCGACCATCTGCTCTTTGGGCAGAAATCTGTCTAATCTCTCTTTTTAAATCCTCTTTATTACTATTATGGTAAGATAGATTAAGTAGAGTGATATATCCATTTGTAACTCTCTTTCCAAATGATGCTTGAGAAACTTGAATGGAAGGTGATTGAAAATAGCTTTTAATTTTATGACGTAATAGGTATAGACCAACACTGAACAGTAATATAATAATAGAGATATACTCAAATAGATGCTCTGTCATTTTCTTCCTTCTTAAAATAAGATAATTACCTATTTTAAATTATTATATATTGTGATATAATAGTATATTTTAGGTTAAATACCAATTATATTTAACAAGGAGTTATTAATGATATTTAATACATTAGAGTTCATTGAAAAATTAAATGTAAAAGAGCGTTTAAAACATTTAGGAAAAGAGCAGAAGTCCCCAAGTAAAAAAGTGTTTTACCGTTCAAACATGATGCTAAATCCTCTAAAACTTAAACATCTAAACCGTATAGATAATTTAGATGCCGATATGATTACACTTAATTTAGAAGATGCTATTGCTCCCTCTCGTAAAAAAGAGGCACTATATAATATAGCTTTATTTTTATCTCATTTGAAAGAGTCTAAAAGTTTTATTATTGTCCGTACCAACCCACTAGATGAAGGTGGGAGAGAAGAGATATCTTTTTTAAATAGCTTCTCTTTTGATGCAGTTAGAGTAGCAAAAATAAAGACAAAAGAAGAGCTCTTAGAAATTGATAAATTACTTAACAGTGAAAAAGAGATACATATCTCACTAGAGACAAAAGAGGCTTTTCAAAACTTGGCTACCTTTGGAGGGATAAAAAGATTGACAACTGCAAACATAGGAATACTTGACCTTTTAACTTCACTTGGACTACCACAATCACTCGTAACTCATGATAATCCAACCATTCATTATATTCTGAGTAAATTTTTAGTTGATGCAAAAACAGCAGGGCTAAACCCTATCTCCTTTATGTTTCAAGAATATAATAATGTAGAAGATTTTAGAAGATGGTGTGAAATAGAAAAAGAAATGGGCTTTATAACCAAAGCGTGTATGGGTCCACTTCAAGTTCAAATAGCCAATGAAATTTTTTCCATAGAAGAT
Source organism: Campylobacteraceae bacterium (assembly GCA_027055805.1). Lineage (GTDB taxonomy): Bacteria > Campylobacterota > Campylobacteria > Campylobacterales > Sulfurovaceae > UBA1140. The sequence continues at coordinate 14,848 of JALUMR010000181.1, read as the reverse complement.
GAAGCCATACTAAGAGCCAACCATATAAAACGTGTTTTTGAAGAGTCTGCTAAAAATGGTGAAAATGGGTTTATGGATATGAAGTATGGTTTTATAGACGAACCAATTTATAGAGATGCTCTGTTAGTATTGGGGATTTAACACTATTTAATAGCTCACTAATCATATTTTAGATAAAATAATCACAATTTTAATACTAGGTTATAACTATAATGCTAAAGATGATATTTGGTTCTAAAAATGATAGAATCGTAAAAGGCTACTTAAAAAGAGCTTTACAAATTAATAAACTAGAAGAGCAGTACGAAAAACTTTCAGATGATGAATTAAAAGCTGCATTTAATGCACTAAAAGCTTCTGTTCACTCCCAAGAAAAATCACTAGATGATGTTTTAGATGACTCATTTGCCATTACTAGAGAAGCGAGTAGACGTGTCCTCAATATGCGTCACTTCGATGTTCAGCTTGTAGGGGGTATGGTTCTTCATGACAACTCTATTGCTGAGATGAAAACAGGTGAAGGTAAAACATTGGTAGCAACACTCGCTGTTGCACTTAATGCCATGATGGGTAAAGGGGTACACATTGTCACGGTAAACGACTACCTTGCAAAAAGAGATGCTGATGAGATGGGGCAACTCTACAACTTTTTAGGATACTCGGTTGGTTGTTTAACCGATGAGATATATGATGAAGTAACAAAAAAAGCTCAATATGATTGTGACATCACCTATGGAACAAACAATGAGTATGGATTTGACTACCTACGTGACAACATGAAAACAAAAGCAGAAGAGAAGGTTCAGCGTGAACACTTCTACGCTATTATTGATGAAGTTGATTCTATTTTAATTGATGAAGCTAGAACACCACTTATTATCTCTGGACCTGTTCAACGTGATGAGTATCACTATGAGAAAGCCAATGAGATAGCTTTACAGATGATAAAAGGTGAGAAGAAAGAGACCAAAGCAGGAGAACCAGAAGAGACTACGGGTGATTTTTATGTAGATGAAAAAAACCGTCAAGTCATCATGACAGAAGATGGTCTACAAAAAGCACAGGACTTGTTTGAGGTAGATAACCTTTATAGTCTTGAAAATGCTTCACTCTCTCATCACTTAGACCAAGCGATGAAAGCTCAATACATTTTTGTAAAAGACATCGACTATGTTTCACAAAATGGTGAAATTGTTATCGTTGATGAGTTTACAGGTCGTCTCAGTGAGGGTCGTCGCTTCTCTGAAGGTCTACACCAAGCCATAGAAGCTAAAGAGAGTGTTGAGGTAAAAGATGAATCACAAACATTAGCAGAGATTACCTACCAAAACTACTTTAGACTTTACGAAAAACTGGCTGGTATGACAGGAACTGCACAAACAGAGGCTACAGAGTTTGCAGAAATTTATAACCTAGAAGTTCTATCTATTCCAACAAACTTACCTCTTCTTAGAGATGATAAAAATGACCTTATCTATAACACTGAAAAAGAAAAATTAGATGCTGTTGCTAAAAAAGTTCAAGAGCTTCATGAAAAAGGACAACCAGTACTAATTGGTACAGCCTCTATTGAGAAATCTGAACTGGTTCATGAAAGACTTAAATCTGCCAAGATACCACACAACACACTAAATGCCAAAAACCACGCCAGTGAAGCAGAGATTATTATGGAAGCTGGTAAAAAAGGTGCTGTTACCGTTGCAACCAACATGGCAGGACGTGGGGTTGACATTAAACTTACCGATGAGATTAAAGAACTTGGTGGTCTCTATATTTTAGGAACAGAGAGACATGAAAGTAGACGTATTGACAACCAACTTCGTGGTCGTTCAGGTCGTCAAGGTGACCCAGGTGTTTCTCAGTTTTACCTAAGTCTCGATGACAACCTCTTAAGAATTTTTGGTGGTGAAAAAATCAGAAACATTATGAACAAGTTGGGTGTTGAAGAGGGCGAGTATATTGATTCTAAAATCGTAACACGTTCAGTAGAGAAAGCTCAAACAAAAGTTGAAAACATGCACTATGAGTCAAGAAAGCATATCTTAGAGTATGATGATATTGCAAATGAGCAGCGTAAAGTTATCTACAACTTTAGAAACCAGCTACTTGATGAGAACTATGATATTGACTCAAAAATTAAAGAAAATAGAATAGAATATATTGATAATATGCTCTCTAATGCAGATATATATAATGGAGCATCAGAAGAAGACTTCAATATAGAAAAGCTTGAAAATCAACTCAAAGAAGAGTTAAACATTCAACTTGAAGGTGAAGTTTTTAAAGACAAAGATTATGATGCTATAAAAGAGTTGGTTACAGATATTTTAACACAAACCTATGAAGAAAAAATGGCACCATTAACTCCAGAACAGAGAAGCGAAGTACAACGTATCTTATACCTACAAGTTCTTGACCCTCAATGGCGTAACCACCTCTATGAAATGGATGTTATGAAGACTGGTATTGGGCTAAGAGGCTACAACCAAAAAGACCCTTTAACAGAGTATAAAAAAGACTCATATAACCTATTTATGAATCTCATAGAACGTATTAAATTTGAAGCTGTAAAAGTACTTCAAGTGGTTCAATTTAACTTTGAAGACCCAGCTGTAGAAGAGGCAAAAATGGAAGCAATGAGACAACAACTCGAAGATGAAATTGCTCAAGCACAGACCAATGAAGATGAAATGGTAGAAGCAGAATTTGAAGAAGCTACGGTACAAAATCTTGAGAAAAAACCAAAAAGAAATGAGCCTTGTCCTTGTGGTTCAGGAGAAAAATATAAAAACTGTTGTGGAAAAAGTGGACCTAAAAAAGGACTACTTGCATAATGGCAACAACTATAAACTCTACGTTTGTAAATAAGATAATAAAACATTATCTTAAAAGAGATAAAGAAAATCCTTTTATCTTTATCTCTACCATTATGGCTGCTTTAGGTATTGCTGTTGGTATTGCTGCACTCATGATTGGTACAGGCATGATGAACGGTACTGAAAATGAATTTAAAAAACGTCTTTTTCAAATGGACTACCCTTTAACCCTTATTCCCCTTGGACAAAACATAGCTACAGATGAAGTTACCTCTAAGCTTTCAAATCAGTTTCCTACTCTGAAATTTAGCCCTTACTATAGAACACAAATTATTACAAAAAGTGGTTCTACCATAAAAGGCTCAATGCTCTATGGAGTTGATTTTAAAAAAGAAAAAGAGCTTAATAAAATTTTTCAAAAAGCCTATAATCATTCTATTGGCACACAAAGTAAGTTTAAAGTTGTTGCTGGTAAAAAACTTTTAGAAGAGATGCTTGTAAAAAAAGGAGAAAAGCTTACACTCTACTTTTCAGAAATGCAAGCCATTGGCTTTGGAAGTATGCCACTTCAAAAACGTTTTACTGTTGATGCTACCTATAGCTCTGGTATTCCAACTTATGATGATTTTATCATGTATACCACACATGAAGCATTTCATAAAATATTAAAACGCAAAGTATCCGTTTATGATGGTATTCATATTTTTTCTAACAATGCCATGGAAGATGCCAATAAAATCAATGCTTTTCTAAAGAAAGAGGGCTATGCAGATAAAATACGAATTATTGGTTGGTGGGAGCAACATGCTGACTTCTTTGCAGCCATGGAGATGGAGAAAAAAGCACTCTTTCTAGGTCTACTACTTATTATTATTGTTGCTTCGCTTAACATTGTTTCCTCTTTACTAATGACGGTTATGAGTAGAAGACCAGAGATTGCACTTATGCGAACTCTAGGCGCTACTAATGCTGAGATTAAAAGTATTTTCTTTAAACTTGGTGCTGTTATTGGTTTGGGAGGAATTATAGGAGGAACACTTTTAGGATTCTTCTCTATCTGGGTATTAACCACTTTTGACATCATTACCGTATCAGCAGATGTTTATGGTTATTCCAAACTACCTATTGATTTAACCGTAAAAGATTTCTTCTCTATTATTATAGGGGCTATCATAATAGTACTTGCATCATCAAGATATCCAGCTAAAAAAGCTGCATCTACTGACCCTTTAATCGTATTGAGAAATGAATAAAGTTCTAATCCAACTTTTGGATTAGAACTTTTGCATACTCTACTGCCTCTTTTGAGCTAGAGATTTTTCCTTCTAACTGTAACTCGTAGACTCTGTTTAGTATCTTTTTAAACTCTACAGAGGGCTTTAGACCAAGGGCTATCAAATTACGACCTTGAATCAAAGCAAGAGGTGGCACATTATAAACATCAAGTTCTTCTGCTTTTTTAAGTAGCCAATCTCCAGCTTTATAGACACCACTTAAAGACTCCTCTGTAGTACGCCCTAAAAAATCAGCTCTTGCTACAGTTACGAGCTCTTCTATATTTACTTTTGTAGAGAGTCGCCGTATGGTGCTATTTTTGGCTTTTCCTCTGTAATAGATAGATGGAGCCAAATGGTGTTCAACCAAAGGAAGTATAGAGTTTATAAAACCATGCTCATCTGTTAACCTATAGAGAATTTTTTTAGTAGGCTCTAGCCCTGCTAACTCATGACCTATGGCAGAGATTTTTTCAGGAGTTATCTGTGTATGTGTAGCTTTTCCAAGATCATGACAAAGTATGGCAAACATCATTTTTAAATCATGTTTTTTATCTCCTCTTTTTAAACCAACCATTTTATCTACACACATCAAAGTATGAACCCAAACATCCCCCTCAGGGTGCCAAATAGGAGATTGAGGGACATCTACAATAGCTTCTAACTCTGGATAGTATTTCAATATACCCAGCTTACGCATAAGCTCAAACCCAATAGAGGGTTTAGGTGACTTCAAAAGTAGTTTTTTAAATTCTATATAAACTCTCTCTTTTGCTAACTCTTCAAGCATACCATTCTTGACCATATTTTTACAAAGTTTAAATGTTTCACCTGCTAAAACATAATTAAATCTGCCACAAAACTGAACTGCTCTATAGACTCTTAATGGGTCTTCTATAAAAGTCTCATCATTTATATGTCGAAGAGTTCTACTCAACATATCATCTTTCGCCCCAAAAGGGTCTATAAACTCTTTTGTTTCAATATCATACCCCATGGCATTAACTGTAAAGTCACGACGTAAAGAGGCCTCTTTAAAGCTCAATGCTCCACTACACGTGACATCAAATCCTCTGTGACCTTGGGCTATTTTTTTTTCAGTACGAGGAAAAGAAAAGTCATACTCCTCACCCTCATAAACAAATTTTAAAACACCAAAGCTTTTGCCCACCAAATTGACAGAACCATGTTGAGCTAAAATAGTCTCTAGCTCCTCTATTTTTTCTAAACCATACACTTCAACATCATAATCTTTTATAGGAAGTTCTAAAAAATGGTCACGTACTGAACCACCAACAACAATAGCTTTTGCATTGTGTTCTAACAACTCTTTTGATATCGTCTTTATTATTTTTGGTAGTTTCATTTTTTTCCTAATAGTTTACGGTAATAATTTTATAGCTTCATAGGCTGTATCTATCATTTTATCTATCTCGTCATAAGTTATAATATAAGGTGGCATAAAATAGACAATATGCCCCAATGGACGTAAAAGTACGCCATTGTTTAAACCATATTGATAAACTTTTAACCCTATACGCTCTTCAGGTTTGTAGCCTTTTAGCTCTATGGCTACCACCATTCCTGTTTGTCTTACCTCTTTTACATTTGAAAGCGTTTTGAACTTCTCTAACTTTTCTAAAATATAAGCAGATTTTTTTCTATTATCCCCAAGTACATCAGAAGCTTCAAATAGTTCTAACGTTGCCAAAGCAGCAGAACATGCTAAAGGATTACCAGTATAAGAGTGTGAATGTAAAAAAGCTTTATGTTCATTATAGTCACAATAAAAAGCATTATAGACTTTATTGGTTGTCATCACAACAGCAAGAGGAAGATAGCCTCCCGTTAGACCTTTTGAAAGTGTCATAAAGTCAGGAGTCACTTCTGCTTGTTCACAACCAAACATCGTTCCTGTTCGTCCAAAACCTGTCATAATTTCGTCTGCTATAAGGTGCACACCATATTTTTCACAAAGTTTTTTAGCCTTTGTAATGTAGAGAGGATGATACATATGCATACCTCCAGCACCTTGGATAAGAGGTTCTATAATAAATGCAGAGATTTCATTCCCTCTCTCTTTCAATATTTTTTCTAACTTTATAATAGCCTCATTTGCAGATGCCTCACTTTGGTCTTCAGGGACAGGTGTTTGAATACAAGAGATAAGAAGTGGTGCATAGGTCTCTTTGTAGAGCTCCACATCACCCACACTTAAGGCACCAATGGTCTCACCATGGTAGGAGTTTGTCAACGAGAGAAAAAGAGGACGATTTTCACCACGATTACGATGATAATGAAAACTCATCTTAAGTGCTACTTCTACGGCACTTGAGCCATTATCGGCAAAGAAGACTTTATCTAAACCTGAAGGAGTTAGGTTGACAAGTTTGTCTGCTAAGTTGACAGCTGGTTTATGTGTAAAACCTGCCAGCAACACATGCTCTAATGTATCTAATTGCTCTTTAACTCGATTAGATATATGTTTATTGGTATGTCCAAAAATATTTACCCACCATGAACTTATGGCATCAATATAAGATTTATTATCAAAATCATAAAGATAAATACCCTCTCCTCTATCAATAGGTATTAAGGGTAAAGTTTCATGGTCTTTCATCTGTGTGCAGGGATGCCATATATTTTTAAGGTCCTCTGTTACTATTTGCGTATTCTTATGATTCATTAAGCACCTTATTTTTTTTGTAACGAATATACTATAGATAAAGTAATTATTTCATTAATAATTAATAACAACTAGACTAAAATTATGCAAATTTTAAACTAAGGCAACAAAACATGATAAGCTGGATGCAAAAAAACAACAAATTTTTAATAGTTACTATGTGGATAGCAACTGTTTCATTTATCTTTACAGGAGCGACCTATGGTTTCTCCTATGGATTACGAAGTAATAGTATAGGTCAAGTTGGAGATATAGAGTTAAAGCAAGATAGATTTAATATGAATTATAATAATCTTTTTAACAGATACAACCAAGCATTTCAAGGTAAATTTGATAAAGACCAAGCTAAACAGATGGGCTTAGAACAACAAGTACTAAATTCAATGGCAACAGAAGCTAAGCTACTTAACCTTGCTCAAGACTTTGGCATTATCGTAACAGAAAAAGAGACTGCAAAAAAATTAGCTTCTATTCCTGCATTTCAGACTAATGGTAAATTTGATAGAAAAATATACGATACATTTATCCAAAATAGTGGTTTTGACAATACAACATTTGAAGAGAGTATTAAAGATCAACTGACTATAGAGAAGACATTAACTATGTTAAGTTCAGACCATGCGTTAAAAAATGAATATAAAGCATTTGCTTTAGCATTTGAAGTTGCAGATAAAATCAAATACTCTCTACTTTCAGAGAAAGATGTAAATGTAACAGCAGATGATGCAAAACTTAAAGAGTTTTGGGAGACAAGAAAAGAGCAATATAAAACACCAAAGAAGTATACCTTGGATATACAATGGACCCAAACAAAAGATACCAATGTAACTGATGCTGAAGTAGAAGCTTTCTATAAGGAAAATAAATTTAAATATACCGATACTAAGGGGAAAATATTACCATTAAAAGATATTAAAAACTCACTTGTAGCTGATGTTAAAATAAAAAACACCAATAAAATAGCCTATAAACGTTATTTAAAGCTTAAAAAAGGGGACTTGTCTAAAGATGAAACTTTAACTTTAGACATAAACAGTCCAAAATTATCTAAAATTCTATGGCAGGATATAGTAAATAGTAAGGTAAACTCTCTCTTAAAACCAAAAGTAGTAGGAGACAAATATGCTGCTGTAAAGATAGTTAACATTGTTGAACCAGTCATAAAAACTTTTGATGAAGTAAAAGAAGAGATAACCCCACTATATAAGCAAGAAGCAACCAAAGAAGCTCTTTCTGCATTAGCTGATAAGCGATTGACAACTATTGACAGTGATGAGATAAATGTATCAAATTTCATCACTCTTCATAACGCAGAAAAACAAAAAATAGGTCTAAATACACAAGAAACATCAGATTTTATAACAAAACTCTTTACTTCTAACAAAGAAAACGGTATTATACCTATAGGAAGTAAAGTAATAGTATACAAAATTATCAAACAAAAATTGATTACGCTTGATGATAATGGAACTAAAGATTTGTATAAAAATGCAGACTTAGTTAAAAAACAAAGTTTTCAAACGAAGTTAATAAAAGAGTTAGATAAAATGTATCCTACGAAACTTTATAAATAACATCTAAGGATTAAAATTGAATACCCCTATCTTAGCTATTGATATTGGCTCAACAAAAATATGTGCAATCATAGGTGAAATCAAAGATGGGTCTGTTGATATCTCTGGACATGGGATTGTAAAATCCCAAGGTATTAAAAAAGGGACAATTACAAATATACAATTGGCATCAAAAGCTATTAAAACATCCGTAGATGATGCAAAACGTGTTGCAGGTCTAAATATTTCATTAGCAAATATTTCAATGTCAGGAGCATATACCAAAAGTGTTAATGCTACAGGTGTTGTTAATATTCCATCTGGTGAAATTTCAATTACAGAAATTAACCGAGTAATGCAAACAGCACTTTATAATGCCAATATTCCTAATGAATTTGAAATACTACACGTATTACCATATAAATTTAAAATAGATGAACAAGATTTTATAGATGACCCCAATGGAATGAATGCAAATCGTATGGAAGTTGATGTTCATATTATTATGACAGCAAAATCAAACCTTGGTAATCTTAAAAAAGCTGTTAATGCAGCGGGAATAGAAATTAACAAAGTTGTACTTTCAGGTTATGCTTCATCTATCGCTGTAGTATCAGAATCAGATAGAGCAAGAGGTGTTGCAGTTATAGATTTAGGTGGTGAGACATCAAACCTAATTATGCATGTAGGTAACTCGATTCAATACAATGACTTTTTATCAGTTGGTTCCAATCATATAACCAATGACTTGTCTATCGCTCTTCATACACCTTTAGATTCAGCAGAAACCCTTAAAATTACAGAGGGAACGCTACTTGAGTCAGAAAGTAAAGAGATAGAGCTACCAATTATTGGAGATGAGAACAATATAAATGTGGTTTCATTGGATATAGCACAAAATATTATCTATAGCCGTATGGAAGAGACTATAAATATTCTAGCAAACTCATTGGCAAAAAGTGAATTAGCAGACCAACTTGGTTCAGGTATTGTTTTAACAGGAGGAATGACAAAAGTGCCAGGAACACGAGAGTTGGCACAAGCACTTATTCCCAATATACCTGTAAGATTAGGACAACCAGAAAATATTTTAAATGTTATGGATGACCTAAACTCACCTGAATTTTCAACAGCCATAGGTCTACTCTATTATGCATCAGGAAAACATACTGAATATGAACTTGATGGTGATAAAAGTATGCTCCATTCAAAAGACTATAAACCCAAAAGTTCATTGCAAGATATAGCCAATTATGATACAATGAAACCAAAAGTATCTGTATCAACTCCATCATTCAATGATGAAGGAGAGAATGATCTCTTTAAGGATTTAAGTAAGGAACCTAAAAAAGATCAAAGTAATCCATTGCAAAATTTTGTGCAATGGGCATCGAAAATATTTTAAGAAAAACAAAGGAGGAAAAAATGGAAGATTTTAATATAACAGAATCAACTGCAGGCGTTCATGGAGCCAAGATTAAAGCAATTGGTGTAGGTGGTGGTGGTGGAAACATGATTAACCACATGATAAGAGAAGGTATTGATGGTATCGATCTTATCGTAGCAAACACAGATGCACAAGCATTAGATGCCTCTATTGCACCGTACAAAATGCAAATTGGTCTTCAAGTAACTAAAGGTCTTGGAGCAGGTATGAAACCAGAGGTAGGGAAAGAGGCTGCTGAAGAGAGTTTTGACAGCATTAAAACCATGCTTGATGGAGCAGACTTAGTATTTATTTCTGCTGGTCTTGGTGGTGGTACAGGGACAGGTGCTGCACCTGTAATTGCTCAAGCTGCTAAAGAAGTTGGTGCATTAACAGTTGCTATCGTTACTAGCCCATTTGCATTTGAAGGTCGTAAAAGAAAAAGATTGGCAAAAGAGGGTTTAGAAGCACTTAAAAGAGAATCTGACTCAATCATTGTTGTTCCTAATGAAAGACTTCTTTCAATTGTTGAAAAAAATCTTGGTATGAGAGACAGCTTTAGATTGGTTGACAATGTTCTTTCTCAAGCAGTTGGAGGAATTTCAAACGTTATTCTTTCACATGGAGCAAATGATATTAACCTTGACTTTGCCGATGTTAAAACAGTTATGAGTCATAGAGGTCTTGCACTTATGGGTGTGGGTGAATCTCAAGGTAACTCTGCTGCTTATGATGCTGCAAAAACTGCTATTGAGTCTCCACTTCTTGATAACTTGTCAATTGATGGTGCTATGGGTATTTTGGTTCATTTCCATATTCACCCTGACTATCCATTGGTTGAGATTTCAGAAGCTATGGATATCGTAGAAGAGAATGCCGATGAAGATGCAAACATTATCTTTGGTACAACAACCTCAGAAGATATTCCTCTTGATGAAGTTAAATTAACCATTATTGCAACTGGATTTGAAGACCCATCAGACTTTGAAGTAACTAAGCCAAAGAATGATAATTCTGTAGAAAAAACAACTATTTCAACATCTAAGCCAGGACTTAGAAGACCTAGTCAGGGTAATTTACTAAATAGTTTGAATTCTGAAAAAGTTGTGGGTGGATATAATGGTACTAACAATGACTATTTAGACACACCTACCTTCCTTAGAAAGCAAATGGATTAAGAGATAGATTAATTTTATCTCTTCTTTTAAATATATAATATGACAAAAGTTCTCCTCCTCTTCCTCCTTTTGTCACCTTATTTAATGAGTGATGGACACATATTCGTCTATCACCGTTTTGATGATACCCGTTACCCTACTACCAATATTTCAACCAAAGAACTTCGCAAAGAATTTAACTACCTCAAAAAAAATGGTTACCAAGTTGTACCTCTCATTGATATTGTCAACAAAATAAATAACAATGAAGAAGTACCTAGCAAATGGGTAGCATTTAGCATAGATGATGGTTTTAAAAGTTTCTATACGCATGGACTTTCTGTTTTTAAGGAGTATAACTACCCCTTTACAATTTTTATTGCAGTTAAATATACTGAAAAAAAATATAAAGATTATGTCTCATGGAAACAACTAAAAACTATTGCTAAATATGGTTCCGTAGAGTTTCATAGCTATGGACATGGACACTTTGGACAGATGAGTGATAAAGAGATTAAAATTGACATGGACAAAGGTTTAAGCTTAATGAAAAAACATCTAAACTATGAGCCAAACCTCTTTGTTTACCCTTATGGTGAATATGACAGTAGAGTTAACGCTGTTGTTGAGCCCTATGGATTTAAAGCAGTATTCAACCAAAATATAGGGGCTATTCATGGTGGTACTTGTACTGATGGCAATGATATTGACCGTTCTGCAGTTGTTGGGTCTAATGCTCATGATTTTAAACTCTATCTTAGATTCCAAGAGCTTTGTGGAGTCTCTTTTCAACAACCAACAGTTTATCCAAAAGACAAAACAGTCAAAACAGTTGAAGTAACACTTGAAGACAAAACTATTAAGTCAGCAGATATTTTCATCTCAAACAATGGTTGGGCAAAAGTCAAAGTCAATAATGGAAAAATTCTCTGGAATGCCAATAAAAAAATAAAACTCAACCGTATTAAAATTGGTGTAAAAGTAAAAAGTAAAATCAAACTCATGGTCTTATCAAAATAATAACTTTTCAGCTATAATTCCTAAAAATAATTGATATTGTAGGGGCAGTGACTTTAGTCTCTGTAGCTTATCTCATGGACTAAAGTCCATGCCCCAAACTTGAACATAAAATCGGGAGTAAATAAATGCAAGACGTAATAGAATGGCTAAAAAATAACGGTGACCTAAAAATAATAGATGAACCCCTAGATGTAAACCTAGAAATACCTCACATCGCTTACATAGAGGTCAAAACAGATAACTCTCGCCCTATCCTCTTCACTAAACCTATAAACAAAGAAAAAGGTATAGAGTATGATATGCCTGTACTTATGAATATTTTTGCCAACAAAGAATTGACAGAAAAAATCTTTGCTAAACATCCTGACGAGGTGGCACAAGGTATAGAGAAACTTTTAAAACTTAAACCACCTGCTGGATTTATGGATAAGTTAAAGATAATACCAGAACTCTTTGCCCTTAAAAATGTCTTTCCCAAACGTTCAAAAACCAGAGGAGAGTGTCAACATGTTGTCATACCAAAAGCAGAGGTCGATTTGGACAAACTACCTATCCTAAAAACATGGGAAGAGGATGGTGGACCTTTTATCACCATGGGTCAAGTCTATACACAAAGCCTTGATGGTGGTATGCAAAACTTAGGCATGTACCGTCTTCAGCAGTATGACAAAAACCATTTAGGTATGCACTGGCAGATACACAAAGACGCTTCTCACTTCTTTGACCAGTACCAAAAAGCTGGTAAAAAAATGCCTGTAACCGTTGCCATTGGTGGTGACCCTCTTTACATTTGGTGTGGTCAAGCTCCTATGCCTCACGGAATGTTTGAGATGCTACTTTATGGTTTTGTAAGAGGGAAAAATGCACAACTTGTTAAATCAATAACCAACGATATTTATATTCCAAGAGATGTAGACATTGTCATAGAAGGGTTTGTAGACCCTAAAAAAATGGAGATAGAGGGACCTTTTGGTGACCACACGGGCTACTACACATTAAAAGAGCCTTACCCTGTCATGGAGATAGAGACCATCACCATGAAAGCCAAACCAGTTTTTCAAGCAACCGTTGTAGGAAAACCACCACTAGAGGACAAATACATGGGTTGGGCAACAGAGCGTATCTTCCTCCCAATGCTAAAACCAATGGCTCCTGACCTCATAGACTACTATATGCCTGAAAACGGAGTCTTCCATAACCTAATATTAGGAAAGATGAAAACCCTCTATAAAGGTCACGCACAGCAGTTTATGCACGCATTTTGGGGTGTGGGACAGATGAGCTTTGTAAAACACGCTATTTTTGTTAACGAAGATGCTCCAGAACTTTCTGATGATTTAGCCATTACCGAGTATATTTTAAATAGACTAGACCCCAATAAAATTCTCATTACCCAAGGGATTATAGATGCTCTTGACCATACAGCAGATGAATCACTTGTAGGAGGTAAACTGGGTATTGATGCCACTGCTTCAGAAGTCGAAAATGGTGTGACTAAACTTTTAAGTGACAAAACCCTACTCAATAAGATGCAATCACTCGATTGCAATATTTTAGAGCTAAAACAGTACTTTATCCATACCAAAAACCCTATCTGTATCATCACTGTAGATAAAACAGAATCGATGAAAAACCTTATAGAAAAAGTCTCTATTTTAGAAGAGAACATCAAAGTTCTCATTATAGTTGACAAAAAAAACAACCAAATAGATAACCCTTACATGCTAGTATGGAGAGTGGTCAATAACATAGACGCACAAAGAGACATTACTCTAAAGCCATTTATCATAGTAGATGGAACAAACAAATCAAAACTAGACGGCTTCACAAGAGAGTGGCCAGGAGATACTTTCTGTACCAAAGAGACCCTTGACTCTTTGCAAGAGCGTGGGCTAATAGATATAGATGATAAGTTTATTAAGAAGTTTGGGCTACTCCCTTTTAACTAAGAATCTTTATAGTAAACTAGTAATAGTCTACTACAAAGGAGATTTAATCATATGAGAAAATTTATTTTACCTATAATCAATATCATCACTCTACTTATTACAACAGGATGTTCACCTATAACGGCCAAATACAGAGTGACCGTTGATGCCATTACAGCACCAAACCTCACAATAAAAGAGCATACTAACTATAGTATAGAAGCTTTAGGAAAAGATACTGATAAAAATAGCTTAGAGTTTCAAAGGCTGACGACTAAGTTAATAGAAATACTTGGCTCTAAAGGTTTTGTTCAACCCTATGCAAGTCATTTGGCTCAACAAACCATCTACTTTGACTATGGTATAGAAAAGACCAAAGAGAGAACTGAAACTTATGTAGAACCTGATATAACCATTGGTATGTCATGGGGCTTTCCTTATGGCTACTATGGACGACACTATCACCCCTATAATGACTTTTGGTATGGAGGAGGATACTCAACCACCTATAGAAAAACCTATAGTTATTATAACCGTTATGTCACCCTACTGGCTAAAGACCAATCAAACAAAGAGTTATGGCGTGTAGATGTATCAAGCATAGGTGAGTCTAAAAATCTAAGAAAAATCGTTCCTATGTTATTAGAAGCTGCTGCTGATTATATAGGGAAAAATACTGAAGAACCAGTAAAGTTGATTATGAAAGAAAATAAAGTTAATTACAAAAGATAAAAAAGAGTAATTTTATCTTATTTTAATTTTTCTATGATATTATTTCCTTGTTAATAAAAATTATTATTTAAATACAAGGAAACACTATGATCGTAACAAATAAAGCTCCAGACTTTACAGCTACAGCAGTTCTTGCAGATGGCTCAATCGTTGATGACTTCAACCTGATGGATAACCTTGGTGAAAAAGGTGCCGTACTTTTCTTCTATCCACTAGACTTTACATTTGTATGTCCTTCAGAAATTATTGCATTTTC
>JALUMR010000180.1 GCA_027055805.1 Campylobacteraceae bacterium | reverse complement strand
CAAGCCTCCCATCGCCGATAATACTTATCCTGTCTGGATTGGGAATGTAGGTCGCTGCCTCTTTGAGTTTCTTTCTTTTTCTTATTTCTTTTTTTTCCTTTACGGTTTTTTATTTTTACTTACTTATAACGCTACCTCTTTTTATATATATTATCACATTTATTACACTTCTTTATACTATACTTTTGGGTGAGTTTTTTACTCATATACTATTTTCTAAGGAATATAAATGAAAAAAATACTAGTGATGTTGGCGTTAACGCTTTCATTTTTGTCTGCGATTAATGTTCAGACAGCTTCAAAAGATGAATTAATGTGTATTAAGGGTATTGGTGAGAAAAAAGCAAATTCTATTCTTAAATATAGAAAGTTTAATAAACTTAAGTCAGCAGATGATTTACTTGAAATCAAAGGTTTTGGTAAGGTTCTTGTTAAAAATGTAGAAAATGATGTTAAGTCTGTAACTTGTGGTGGGAAAAAATCTGAAAAGAAAACTGCTAAATCAAGTAAAAAATCTTCAAACAAAAAATCTGATAAGAAAGAAAAGAAAACTACTAAGTCAGATAAAAAATCTGATAAGAAAGAAAAAAAATCTTCTAAATCAGAAAAAAAATCTTCAGATAAAAAGAGTGATGACTAAATTTTCTTTTAATTTCCCTTTTGGGAAATTATTTATAGTTTAATATTTTTTTTACTGTATTTATAGAACAAAAAAATAGTGCTTCAAAAAGTGGATTTAGCTTTATTGTTTCTTCATCTACTTTATCAAATGCTTTAAAATCAAAACCTTCTCCATCATCTCTTCGTGCTGGTCGTACTGAAAAAGTTATAGGACTTAGTGTTTTTATTAGGTTTATGGTTTTTTTATACTCTTTTCCCTCTTTATTTTTTAATACGTTATCATCTTCATTTTTCTCTTTTCTTAGTTTTTCTATGAGTAGAATTTTATCATTAAAAATAGTTTTGCCCCATCTTATGTCGCCAAGGTCAAAGAGAAAGTCTTGATGCCTACTACTTAGTGGGTGAGGAGATGCCTCTCTAAGTGCTTCAAGTAGTTGAAGAAAAAAGTTTATGCCTCCGTAGTTATTTGCAACTGTTGTTAAAATAGTATGGTAATGAAGTTTCTCTTCATCTGTTAAGTTGTTAAAGTCGCACATTGGCTTCCTTTGTTATATTATTAGGGAATTATACTCTATTAATATATTTTGTTGTGCTTGTTTTTCATATTTATCATAAAAGTACGAACTTTGGTAGATTTTTGACTTTTTTAAAAAGTTTTTAAGTACTTTTTTTCGCCCCTTTTTATAAGTAATATCATCATAAATAGCATACTCTTTATGTATGTATCCTATATAGCTTTGGTAAACTTTTTTAGATGAGCCTAAAATAGCTAGGTCAGCATCTAAAAAGAGAGCATTGGTTTGAGAACTGGGTTCATGTGTCTTTGTTTCGTTTATGAGTTGAATAATTTTCTTTATAAGTTTTTGTGGAACATCTAACAAGTTAAGTCGTTCTTCACAGAGTTTTGCACTCTCTTTTTCATTATTATCTTTAGACGCATCATAAACAATATCATGATAAAAGATAGAAAACTCTGTAACGACATCAAGTTTTGGAAGTTCTACATAGAGCTGTTCAAGATGTTTAAGTGTGTGATAGTATCTATTTTCAGCGGAGTGTGCTATCTCTATTTCTTGCCATAGTTGGTGAATAAGATTTTCATCATTTGTGAAATTTTGGCATAAAATTCTAAAATTATTTTTTATCATCCTATAATTCTATCCTAAATTTAATAATATCTAATTCTAATCTATCTTTTAAAGATGGAATATTAATATTTGAAAAGATAAATTTTGATACAATAGTTTATAAAAAAGCTTTAAAAATATGCCAAATTGTCATATTTTAATTTTTTTACAAGTTTATGGATGAATTTTAATTTAACTAGATATAATGTTTGAAGATGAAAGATGAGTGTGGAAATATATTTCTTCTTTATTTGGATTCGACTTGATCTGGAAATTGATTTTTTCAGAGAAGTTATATATTTACAAAGGTACGACAATGGCAGAATTAGTTAATGGAACTGTTAAATGGTTTAACGATGAAAAAGGTTATGGATTTATTGAACAAGCAAGTGGAGGAGCAGATGTATTTGTTCACTTCAGACAAGTAAACAACCCAAGTGGTGGTAGAGTTTCTCTTGCAGATGGTCAAGCTGTAACATTTGAAATCGGTGAAGGTCAAAAAGGTCCACAAGCTGAAAACGTAACAGCAGTATAATTACTGCTTATAGAAGGTAGTTTTCGGATTACCTTCTTCTCTTCTTTAATTTACACAAAATAATCTCACAATTACACAATTCATAGTTATTATTTATAACATATTTGGTTATAATACTCTCAAAAAATTAAGAATAATTTATGCAACGATTTGAAAACTATCTCCAAGAACATTTACCAACCGTAGAGACTTTCCATCCTCATTACAACAGTTCTCTAGCTTTAATGCTATTGGCTGGTGGTAAACGTTTTAGACCGATGTTACTTTTGTCTGTAGTAGAAGCGTATGAGCCTTTGCTTTTTGAAGGTGCATTGGCTCCTGCCTTGGCATTAGAGTTTTTGCATACCTATTCTCTTATACATGATGACCTACCAGCAATGGACGATGCACCCTTACGTCGTGGATTTGAGACTTTACATGTTGCCTATGATGAGTCAACAGCTATTTTAGCAGGTGATGCACTGAATACTGAAGCATTCTATCATATAGCAAAAGCACCGTTAAGAGATGACATTAAGATAAAATTGGTAGAAGTCTTGGCACGTGATGGTGGTACTTATGGGATGGTACTAGGGCAGTCTATAGATTTACATTTTGAAAATGAACCTTTGAGTCTTGAACAGGTTAAAGTGTTACATAAAAATAAAACAGCCAAACTTATTGCAGCTTCTTTGTTGATGGGAGCTATTATAGTTGGTCTTGATAAAAATAAACAAGACGAACTTTATGGTTTTGGTATTGATTTGGGTTTACTTTTTCAAATTCAAGATGATATTATAGATGAAACACAAAGTGATGAAGAGGCTGGAAAACCTACTGGTAATGATGGTGATAAAAACTCTTTTATAAACTTAATAGGTTTAGAAAGAAGTATTGAAGAGGCAGAGGAGTTAGCAGATGAGTTACAAAGTAAATTTGGCTCATTTGATAAAAAACTACAAAAGGCACTTCGTCCAATTATGGATAAGTACCTTTATCGACATAGATAATATTCGATAAAACAGAATCTATATTTAGTTTATGTAGGTTCGATTTTATCGAATTGTGATAGATTTAGAGTATAAGAAAAAAGGAATAAAAATGGCAATGACAGAACAGAATATTATGCGTAAGAAGATGGCGAATACGATTAGATTTTTAGCAGCAGATATGGTACAAGCAGCTAATTCAGGACATCCTGGAGCTCCAATGGGTTTAGCAGATATTGCAGTAGTTTTAAGTGAACACTTAAAGCATAACCCTAAAAATTCAAAGTGGTTAAACCGTGACCGTTTGGTGTTTTCTGGTGGACATGGTTCCTCTCTTATTTATTCACTTTTACACCTTTGGGGTTATGACTTGTCTTTGGAAGAGTTAAAAAACTTTAGACAACTTGACTCTAAAACTCCTGGTCACCCAGAGTATGGTCATACAGATGGTGTGGAGATAACTACTGGTCCTTTAGGTCAGGGAATCGCCAATGCTGTAGGTTTTGCAATGGCTGCAAAATATACAGGAAACCAAGTAAACTCTGAAACTTGTGAGCTAATAGACCATAAAGTTTACTGTTTATGTGGAGATGGAGACTTACAAGAAGGAATCTCTTATGAAGCTTGTTCTTTGGCTGGACATTTACAGCTTGATAACATGGTACTAATATATGATAGTAATGAGATTACTATTGAGGGTGATACCAGCATTGCTTGGTCAGAAGATGTTGAGGGAAGATTTATTGCTCAAGGTTGGGATGTTAAAAAAATCAATGGACACTGTTATGATGAGATAGATAAAGCTCTTAATGAAGTTAAAACAGCAACTAAGCCTACTATTATTATTGCCAATACTATAATTGGTAAAGGTGCTATGGAGTTAGAGGGATCGGCAGCTACTCATGGTTCTCCACTTGGTGAGACTATTATTGCTGAGTCAAAAGCTAAAGAGGGGTTCCCTACTGAAAGTTTTTATATCCCTGAAGATGTATTGGTGAGATTTAGAGCTGCTATTGAAAAAGGTGATATGTTAGAGAAACAGTGGATTCACCTACATAAACAAGCACCACTTATTGAGCAAAATAAAGCGATGGATAGAATGCTTAACCCTGATTTCTCGGCAATTGAGTTTCCTGATTTTAGTGAGAGTGGTTCTATGGCGACTAGAGATTCAAATGGTCAAATTTTAAATGCTATTGCTAAAGCTATTCCATCATTTATTGGTGGTTCAGCAGATTTGGCTCCATCAAATAAAACAGACCTAAAAGATATGGGTGACTTCCCTAAAGGGCGAAACATGCACTTTGGAATTAGAGAACACTCTATGGCTGCTATTACCAATGCCATGGCTCTTTATGGTACCGTTATCCCTTTTAATGCAACGTTTTTTGTCTTCTCTGACTACTTAAAACCATCTGCTAGAATAGCAGCTTTAACCAGCATTCAAAACTTCTTTGTATGGACACATGATAGTATTGGTGTAGGGGAAGATGGTCCTACTCATGAACCAATAGAACAGATTAGCCAGTTTAGAGCTTTACCAAACTTCTATGTTTGGAGACCTGCTGATGCTACAGAAAATGTGGAAGCATGGAAAACAGCTCTTAGTATTAATGCTCCTCATGGTTTTGTTCTTTCTCGTCAAAAACTTCAGACGCTTAAACCAAAAAGAGATTTTGGAGAAGTAGCAAATGGAGCTTATATTGTAAAAAAGAGAAAAGATGCGAACTTTACACTAATGGCATCGGGTTCAGAGCTTATGCTTTGTCTTCAAGCTGCATGTCACTTAGAAGTACTTGGTATTAGAGCCAATGTTGTATCTGTTCCTTGTTTGGACTTGTTTAATGAGCAAGAATCAGAGTATAAAAATAGGGTAGTAGATAAAAATACAAAAGTATTGGCTGTAGAAGCTGCAACAGCTACAGAGTATTATAGATATGCAGACGATGTTTTAGGTATGGAAAGTTTTGGTGCCTCTGCTCCTGCTGACTTACTTTTTGAAAAGTTTGGGTTCACCAATGAAAATGTAATGAGACGTGCATGTACTTTAATGAATGTAGAGTACAAAGAAGTAAATTTGGGGAAATGTTAGGTTATTAATAATTCGTTTAGAATTATTACCTATAATTTCAGAAATACAATAAAATATAAAAAGGTTATAAATGATTAAAAAAACGATTAGTATTGCATTGGCATCAATGATGTTTATGACAATGGTTCACGCAGAGAGTAAATATGGTACTGTAAATGGTCAAGAGATTACACAACTAGATATTGACATGACAATGGGACCTTCAGGAATGACATTTGAGACATTAGACCCTGCTATGAAAAAGAGAGTTCTTGACATGGTAGTGGAGCGAAAGCTTTTAGCAGCAGAAGCAGAAAAAAGTGATGTTGCTAAATCTGATGATTATAAAAAGCAGTTAGAGGAACTTAAAAAAGGTTTACTTTTAGATATTTGGATGAAAGAGAAGATGACAAAAATCAAAGATGGTATCTCTAAAAGCAAAGTAGAAGAGTTCTATAAAAAGAATAGTAGTCATTATTCAATACCTAAAAAACTAAAAGCAAGACATATTTTGGTTAAAGGTGAAGATAATGCAACAGCTATTATAAAAGAGTTGGATGCAGCAAAAGATAAAAAAGAAGCATTTATCAAATTGGCAAAAGAGAAGTCAACAGGTCCTTCAGGTCCTAATGGTGGTGACTTAGGTTGGTTTGAGCTTGGAAGAATGGTTCCTGAGTTTTCTACTGCTGCTGATAAGTTGAAAAAAGGTGAATACACTGAAAAACCAGTGAAAACACAATTTGGTTACCATATTATCTACTTAGATGATAGAAAAGACGCAAGTACTAAAAAACTTGAAGAAGTTGAGGATTCTATTAAAGACGAGTTGGCTAATAAAGATTTTACAGAGCTTATAAAAGCAGAGACTGAAAAACTAAAAAAGTCAGCAAAAATAGAACTTAAATAATTTTTACCAGCCTGTCTGGTACCCATAATCTTCTGATTGGGAGATTATGGTTAACAACTCTTCTTTCCTCTTTTTATTTTCTATATACTTTACATATATTGCTACGGTTAATCTTCCTGGTCCGTCTCCCATGGCTCCTTTTTTTACAAAGATATTAATAGGAATAGTGACACTCTTTTTGCTATCTATAATAATAGAGTAGTCTAAGTTTAAAATCTTTTTATGATTCCAGTGAAGGGGAAAGTAGTTCTCTTTTGTTGCAGTAGGAAGATAGGCTCCTCCAGGTGAGGCTTCCCCTCCTGTAGTAAAGAGGGTTTTTGCATAAAACCCTGTGATTTCAATGGTGTTTTTAGAGTGGCTTATAATCTTGAAATTATAGCTAGGTATGGTTGAAATAGAGTGGTTTATATAGTCAGCTAAGAGCATAGACCAGTCAAACTGTTCCCATCCATCTTGTGCATGATAGTTTTTAAAAAATCTACTCTCTTTTAGTAGTTTTTTTGTATCTGAAGATACTCTCCACATCTCATCACCAATAGTACCTTTTTTAGCTACCCATTCAAGCTTATAATATCCATGTTTTAAAAAGTTTTGTTGATAGAGTGCTTTTTGAAAGATATCAATATCTGTACCCCCAATATGGTAGGGGGACCTATGAAATTTTTGTTTACGGATATCTATAAGTTTTCCTCTAAATCGATTGTCTATGTTAGAGGTATTAATATGTTGAAGTTCCCAGCTTCCATAGAGGCTATCGGTATGAGGAGCCAGTGAAACTTTTACACTTAAAGTTTGTGTAAAAGAATAAATGGTTGTTAATATAAATAAAATCACTATCTTTTTCATATTTTGTCCTTATTTTATGATACAACTCTTTTACTTAAAGAATTGTGTCACATTTTGAACACTAATGGGAGAGTAGTGAAAAATTAACTTAACAGTCCTCTAACTTCATCTTCATCTATTAAATCTTTTTCATATTTTACTACGGCAATATTTTCGGTCTCATTGACATAAGACTCAACAATGGCTTCATGTTCTGTAAGTGCTGCTATTTTTTCACGGTCAAAAATATTAAGTGGGAGGTAAACATTTCCACGGTTATTTGGACTTGGCATGGTATAGACCCAAATAAACCAACCAATGGCAATAACGCCGACTACTAAAGATAAGGTCTCTCTATCATAATTTTGCATAAGCCAACCAGCTAAAAGACCACCTAAGGTAATACCAATGTAGCCAAAAGTATTGGCAACTCCAATAGCTGCTCCTTTTTGGTGAACTTTTGCGAACTTAGAGACAAAACTTTGGAGAAGAGGTTCAAACATCATAAAACCTATCATAAAGAGAGATACCCCAATAGAAAATACCAATGCTGAAGTTGCAAAGCCCATTGCCATAAATCCAGAGAATATGGAGATAACAGAGATCATAAATACCTCTCTACCTTTTCCATACTTTTCACCAAATATAGCTGAAGGTCCCATGGCTAAGATACCCAGTACAATAGCAGGTAGATAAACTTTCCAAAGTTCTACTTTTTCCCAACCAAAACCACCATCTGTTGGTGCACTGGTCATAACGATAGGAATAATGAAAAAAGCCATGGTCATAATAGATGAGTGAAAGAGAAAAGTAATATACATTCGAGTTAATGCTTTGTCTTTAAAAACATCTATCATTTTTGACTCTTCTTCACTGTAAGAGTGAACAATAGTTGGAGGCTGTGGTACAGCAGTAAAGAGAACTGCAATTGCTAAAACAGATAAAATAGCTGTTAACCAGAAAAGTTTGTCAACACCCCAGTTACCACCTACAATAGGAGCAATAATCATTGCAGCTGAAAAACTCATAGCGATAACTCCACCCATGATTGCCATAGCATGAGCTCTTTGTTCCTCTTTTACTAAGTCAGATATCATGGCTGTAACAACAGAACCAATGGCTCCTGCACCTTGTAAGAAACGACCTACTAAGAGCATATAGATGTTGTCACTTAAAGCACAAATAACAGAACCTAAGATAAAGATTAGAAGACCAATAAGCAGAGTCTTTTTTCTTCCTATACTATCACTTAGTTTTCCAAATGGAACTTGAAAAATGGCTTGTGTAAATGCATAACCACTCATGGCAGCACCTGCAAGAAAAGGGCTTGCACCTTTTAGCCCTAGTGCGTAAGCAGAGAGGACGGGAAGAACAATAAAAAGTCCGAAAAATCTTAGACCAATGATTGAGCTAAGAGGTAATATCTGTTTAAACATATTAATATCTCCAATAGGATAAAATTTGTCTCATTATATAACTAAAAGGTTAAATTTAAATGAAAATCATTTTGGCAACAGGTAACAAAGGAAAGTTAAGAGAGTTTACTCAGATGTGTGATACTGAAGTGATTGCTTTTTCAGAGATATTAGGTACGTTAGATATTGTAGAGGATGCAGATACTTTTAAAGGTAATGCTTTGATTAAAGCTCGTACTATTTATGAAAAACTAGAGAGTGAAGATTATATTGTTATTTCAGATGACAGTGGTATTTCAGTTCCTCTGCTTGGTGGAGTTCCTGGAATTTATTCAGCCCGTTATGCAGGTGAGGGGGCAAGTGATAAAGAGAATCTTTATAAACTGGTAGAAGCAGTAAAAGAGCAAGGAGTAGAGAAGACAAAAGCGTACTATACAGCAGCTATAGCAATAGTAAGTAAATATGGAGAGTATGTGGTTCATGGTTGGATGCATGGAGATGTGCTTTCTACTACAAAAGGGGAAAAAGGTTTTGGATATGACCCCATGTTTGTTCCAGTTGGTTATGATTTAACATTAGGAGAGTTAAATGATGATGTAAAAAAATCTATTTCTCATAGAGCAAAAGCTTTGGTATTGGCAAAGCCCATTATAAAAATGATGCAGAGGTAAGATAATAATAATTATTAAAGATTATTAACTTCTATCGTAAAATAGATTAATTATGTTTAGAGTAATACAATAAAACATACACAGAACAATTTTTCTTCTTGATTCATTGGAGTTTGATTTTGTATTAATGCTTTTTTTAGTAGAATGGTTCATATTTAGAAATATTTGAAGGACTTTTTTAAAATGAAAAAACAATTTATGCAAGATTTACAGAAGATATATGATGAACTTCAAACACGACAAGAATCACTTAATGAATACTATAAACTCTTAGAGGGTGAACACCCACAAGCTAAAGTATTGGTAGAAAATTTTTTAAGTAAGATGTTACTTCCTGTCAATAGTGATACTACAATGGCCGCATTGACACGACTTATTAATTTACGTGAAGATGCTTTAGAACAAGTACTTCAAAAAGAGGGCTTCTCTGAGGATGAAATTATTGAGAAAAAAGAAGAAGCGTATCTTTTTGTAAAAGAGATGCATCTATCACGACATGAGTATTTGATAGCTTGGATTAAGTCTGAAAACTTGTTAACGCCTTTTTATCGTACTCTTATAGAGAGTATTCATTATATTGGTGAGTCTATGAGTCAGTGGCAGTCTGCTTGGACCGCTAAGATAATTAATGGTGTTAATCGTGATTTACTTGTGGAACATAATGGTGATGAACAAGCTGTTTTTCAAATGTTACAAAACAAAGAGTTATTAGATTTAGCTCCGAATGGTGAAGTAGGCGATAGATGTTACTCTGTTCTTATGAAAGATGAAAAGGGGGAATATCGCTCGGTGGCGTATAGTGATGCTTTTCCTAAAGAGGTCTCTTCTTTGGTTTCTACTATTGAAGATTGTATAGAAAACTTGTCATTGGAGAAAGATGAAGTTTTTCATCAAAAAACAGAATGGATTGCTTATTTTGTGGCACTTAAAAAAGCATTTGCTGCTAATGAACCTAAAAAGCTTATAGGGCTTTGGGCAAATGTAGATAGATCATGGATGAAAATAACCACACCATTGCAAGTGGGTCACCCATTGGAGTACTATGAAGACCACTTTAGAAAAGCTGTTGCCCTAGAGTGGGATTTACGTATTGTTAACCCTGAACTTCAAAGTGGCTCAATGACCAGAGAAAATATTAAAAAATTCTCTGCTAAGTTAGCAAATAAGATAGATGGTGAAGTTAGGGGAACCATAGAAAAAAATGCCATGCAGGTAGATGAAACTCAACTTTACATAGGTAAACCAATGTTCTACTATGGAGCAGAGTTTAATGGACTTTTTTCAGCACAGGTTGTTCCTAATGATGAGCAGGTTTCATCTGAACTTGGTAAAAAGATTTTTGCTTATGCAGATTTTGTTTTAGAAGGTCAAAAGGCTAAACCTATTATGCAGCTTTCAGTTGAGACGATGGGGCTTGATTTTGTTAAAGAGAGAAGAGAGTTAGCAGACAGTAATTCAGAATTATGGCACAAAATTTATGACATTTCAACCATAGGTCATGAGTTCGGTCATATACTCTGGATAGATGGTGACACGGAAGCTAGTATGAATGAAAAAGGTCAGTTTAAAAACATAGAGGAGTTCAAAGCAACTTCTGGTGGGCTTATGGCATTTTTTGAGAATGAAAAAGAGGAGCTTAAAAAACATATAGTAGATGACTTGGTATCGCGTGCAGTTGGTCTTATGGCTTGGCGTGAAGTTGGTGAGGTTTTACCTTATTACTGTGAAGGATTGATTCACCTAGATATTCTGTTTGGTTCAGGAGTTATTACTTATGATAAAGAGATAAAGATAGACTATAGTCAATATGCTGTTATGAAAGAGCGATACCAAGAGGTATACAGAGCCTTAGCACAACACTATATAGATAAAAAAGATGCTTCTGATTATTTGGAACAGTATGTTAAAAAGTCATCAGGGGTGTACTTGCCTGTAGACACTACGATTTTAAATTTTGTTGAGGCTTACTATAAAAGATATAAAGAGATAGGTCAACAAGTTTGGCAAGTTTCGTAGGTTCGGTAACACCGAACATTAAATATTTAAGTATAATTGCATTATAAAATAAAAAGGTAAATGATGAGTAAATTATTAGATATAAACATAAATGAGCAATTGTTAGAGGTTTTAGGTCAGTTTGATATGAAGTTAGAAAAGATGGAAGATTACTATTTTGTAGATGGTCTTTTCCCTGGAATTACTGCACAAGCATTTGAAATGGAACGTTTTGAAGACTCAGTTGTGGTACAACTGGATATTCATATTTTGTTACCTGAACAAACTTTTACAGAGTCTTTTGTATCACACACTGCAACAGTAGAAGACGGAATTGCGTCAGCATTTGAGCAGTTTGAAGTAAATGTACTACATACACTTATTATGGCATTTTGGGATAAAGCTAAAAAAGTAGAGAATGGTGTGGGTACAGATACTTGGGAGATTAATAGTCACCGATGGCAAGCTGTTATTAGTAACTATGGGTATAGAGGAGACGAGCCTTTAGATGAAATTATTGATGATTCGGACTCTATGTTTTTAGAGGTTGAAAAAGCCATTAAAGCACTTCCTTTAGATAAAGATATCTATGCTGTTCGTTCTGTCTATACCAATGTAGGTGATGGTAGAAGAGTAACAGAAGCACTTATAAATAATGAAGAGTTTCCAGAGCTAGAGAATGCCATATCTAAACTTAAGTGGAAACATAGTGATGGTTACTACTCTGTACGAAATCTTGTATTGATTATGAAATTGAGTGAAAAGATTTAATTATTTATTCTAATTGTCATATTTTAAAACATTTTTAAACATTTTTTAGTTATTATTAATAAAATACAATAAGAAATGAGACTCTATGGCAGTTGAACATTATATTCATGATATACTTGATAGTCCTACTTATGTATTTGACCAAATTATAGGTAAGATTATTGGGAATAACATAAAACATGCAAAAATTGAACTAAAGCGTCAATCGACAGATGTTGATGTGGTTTTGTTTGAAGCAATAAAGTCAATACTGAAAGATTTAAGAGAAGAAGAGGGTGTCATTAGTCGTTTTCTTTATAGCAAATTTGGAATAGAGCTACGTAAAAATAAGCGAAGAGAACAACTTATTTATTTAGGTAGTCAACTAAAAACACAACATGCTAAAGTAAAATCTGAACTCTTTAGACTCTATAGACAAAAAGAGAGAGTTTCGTTAAGTGTAGTAGATTTAAAACGACTTTCTGAAGGCTTTAAAGGAAAACGGTTCTATTTTAAAGATAAGAAAAGTTTAAATAAAAGTAAATTTTACATGAAAGAGATAGGAATAAAAATAGAAAATCTAAAAGAGTGTGAACTTCTTTTAAGCTCTAAGCATAATAATTTAAGTGAAACTGAAAAAATGTATGACTCTATGTTAAAGAAGATACCTCGTTATCATCAGTTACAAGAGGAGAATCATCTGCTTTTGATTTCTCCTGCCAAGCCACATTCAAGTAAGAAGAAGTAACTTAACTTCTTCTTTTATATTTTTATTTTCTTTCTTCTCTTCTTTTTTGTTCCTGTAAAGGCATGTTTTACAAAATCACAAAGACATCTAAATTCTCTATGTTTAATGAGTTGTTCCATATATTGGCTGTAGTTTACTCCTTCTTCCTCTAAGAAAGCATGTAGATATTTTAGTGCTGAGTCCATATCATGGTCTTTTTCAATCTCTAACATCATATCATAGATGGGTTCCATTTTTTCGATAACATGGTCAGGAGCTTGTTTCCCATAGGCAACATAAGAGATAATGTTGTTGTCTGCATCTTTTTGAACTTTCCAATTTATTAAAGTCCAGTAGTAGTGTCCATCATTTGTTTTGTTTTTAAGAACAGCTTGAATGGGTAGACCTTGTTCAATAATAGACCATATAATTTTAAATATAGTCTTTGGCATATCGGGGTGTCTAACAATATTGTGTGGTTTATGTATACAAGAAGAGCCTTGAAATCCATTTACTTCTGCAAATGTTGGGTTATGATAGATAATATTACCTTCTAAATCGGTTCTACTGATAGTGATTTGTTGTGCTGCACATCTAATTTCATTAGTTTTTTTATCTGTTGTACTCATATGATAATCCTATATATTTTAAATAAAAAAGTTATTTAATTATTATACTTTGTTAATAATTATTATATGATTAATTTTTTTTATTTTCCTTTTATAAATAACTAGATGTTTGTTTTTTATAAGATTAGATATAATAGAATTTTATTATAGGAGAAGATATGTATTTGCTAAAACTTATATTTATAACCTTAACTATGTTTATGTTGAGTGCTTGTGCTGGAGGTAGTACAGGACAAAAGAACCAAGAAATAGCTCAAAACAATGATATCGAACCAATGGCTGAAGAAGAGAGACTCTATGGTGAAGGAGGAGGGCATCCTGTCTCTTATCGTGATGAGGTTGATGGTAAAATGACTACGGTATATTATCCTACAGATATACCAGCAGGAATGAAAGTACCAGTTGTGTTTTTTGCATCTGGATATAAGTCTTATGATTCAAAAGATTATGAGTCTCTTTTAACTTTTATTGCAAGTCGTGGTTACTATGTTATCTATGCAAAACATGCATGGAACAATGTCTTTGCTAATATGGATAAGATACTTGATAATAAAAATGGGATACTTCCTAAACTAGATACCACAAGAATAGGAGTAGTAGGACACTCTCTTGGTGGGGGGTATAGCTTCAATATACTGAAACACTTCTCAGATAAGGGGTATGGTATAAATGGTAGATTTATTATGGTATTAGAGGGATATTATGCTTATAACCTCACTAAGCAAGAGATGCAAAATCTCCCTTCCAATACCAATGTAGTGATGCAACAATATGGAAAAGGAGGTAATAACATTGTAAACAATACTGACCCTCGAATCACACTAACAGAGTTTTATATGCTCGATTCCATAGCAAAAAGTCAAAAAGATTGGCAGATAGTAGAGATGGACAATGCAGACCATCACTATCCAACGGGTAATAGACCCTATAGTCAGATGCAGGGTATTTTAAAACCTTTAGATGCCCTGATGGAATATACATTTAAGGGTACACTCTCGGCACATGATGTTGCATTAGAAGTAGGAAGTGATGACCCTTATGCAGAGGGTAATGGGATACAAGTCGTCAATCTTATAGATAATTATGATACTAAGTGTGATTATGATATTTTAGCTATAGACTATTGTGATATGGAGCAATGGTACGATTAAGAATAAAATAAAGTTTAATTGGGAGATGAAATATTAGAATATGATATTTTTTTTAAAAAGGACTTCACCCTCGCCTAAACACAATTTTGATATAATCCCGAGAATTTTGTAATAATTAAATTATGAACTTCTCAATATATTTATCGAGGAAGATGATGCTACTTTTTACCCCTGGACCAACTCCTGTACCTGAGTCTGTACGACAAGCGATGGCTACACCTACATTACACCATAGAACACCTGAATTTGAAGAAATTTTTAAAGAGGCAAGAGAGCGTCTTTTGAAACTTTTTGTTATGGATGAGTGTGTGATGTTGGCAAGTTCTGGAACGGGTGCTATGCAAGCGTGTGTTCTTAACCTTTGTAAAAACAAAGCTCTAACTGTGAATGCAGGTAAATTTGGTGAGCGTTTTGGAAAGATTGTTACAGCCATGGGAAAAGAGTTGGTTGAACTCAAATATGAGTGGAATACTCCAGCCTCTTTGAACGATGTAAAAGAAGCATTGGCTCAAAATAGTGATATAGATGCTCTTTTTATTCAAGTGAGTGAGAGTGCAGGGGGACTTAGGCACCCTGTAGAGGAGATAGCTGCTTATGTTAAGTCAGTAGACTCTGACATTATGGTGGTTGCCGATGGTATTACAGCTGTAGGTGTTGAGAAGATAGATACAACAAACATAGATGCCTTGGTAGCAGGCAGTCAAAAAGCTTTAATGCTCCCTCCTGGTTTAGCAATGATTGGACTAAGTTCTGCAGCCGTAGAACGCATAGGTGAGGGTGTTGACTACTACTTTAATTTGGCATCAGAGATTAAGAAACAACAGAAGAACACTACAGCTTATACAGCTCCAACAACATTGATTATTGGACTCAATGCAATTTTTGATGAGATTGACAAAGAGGGCTTAGATACTCTCTATAAAAATACAGCAAAAAGAGCCGAGGCAACACAAGCTGCTTTAGAGTCTATTGGATTAACTATCTATCCAAGAACTCCAGCTAAGTCGATGTCTACGGTTATAGATGATGATGCAGAAGCAATTAGAAAACTGCTTAAGACAAAATATAAAGTAAATATGGCAGGTGGGCAAGACCATTTAAAAGGAAAAATTTTCCGTATCAATCAAATGGGGCTTATTGCTGTGCATGAGTCTGTATGGGTAGTAAATGCTATAGAGATGGCATTGGCAGAGTTGGGTCGTAGGGACTTTGATGGAACAGCAAGTAAGACTTTTAACGAAGTCTATTTTAAAGAGAATTAGATGATATTTGAACATGAAATACCAAGTAAAAGCAAACTCTATTTTGGAGAGTGTGCAAAGATAAAACGTCAACTAGAAGCAACTTCTGCTGAGACACTTGAACAGAATGGTTTTGAGGAGATTGTGACACCACTCTTCTCTTATCATCAACATGCATCTTTTGAAGATGAGACAGCACTTCTTCATCTTCATGATGAGCATAACGATACTGTAACGCTTAGAGCTGACTCTACTGCTGATGTAGTGCGTATTGTTACTAAAAGAATAGGGCGTACTACTGAGTCTAAAAAGTGGTTTTACATTCAACCTGCTGTCTCTTTTCCAACAGTTGAACAGTATCAAGTAGGTGCAGAGATTTTAGATGGTTCATTTGATGAGGTGGTAAATACAGCAACAAATTTGCTTGAAAAACTAGAGATTGATGCTCTGTTACAGATATCTAATATGAGAATACCTCTTCTTTTAAATGAGAAATATGGTGTAGATTTAAAACTTTTTCATGATACCAATGTAGAAGCCATTTTAGCATTAGATTTTCCATGGATTTCTAAGTTGGTTAAGCTTCATACTGTAGAAGATTTAAACGATTTAGATGGCATTCCTGCTGATATTCAAGCTGAACTTACTCTAATGAAAGAGGCTGTAGAAAAGATAGCTTACTCTTCTGTCATTGTTGCACCTTTGTATTATGCAAAGATGAGATATTATGGTTCATTGACATTTAGAATGTTCCATGAAAATGAGCTTTTGGTTCATGGTGGAGTTTACAGTATAGAAGAGGTCAATGCAGCAGGTTTCGCGTTGTATACAGATGCGTGTATTAATCAAAAAATGAAAAATATAGATATAAATAATAAAGGTTAGAGTAGATGAGTAGTAAAGCAGATTTAATAGTAGGTTTACAGTGGGGTGATGAGGGAAAAGGTAAAATAGTTGACCATATGGCACAGACACACGACTATGTATGTCGTTTTGCAGGTGGACATAATGCAGGGCACACCATTGTAGTAGGTGACAAAAAGTATGCGTTGCATCTTATTCCTTCAGGTGTTTTAAATCCTGAGGCTAAAAATATTGTAGGTAATGGGGTTGTTCTCTCTCCCGTAGATTTTATTAAAGAGATGGTTCAGTTTGATAATTTAGAGGGAAGATTGTTTATTTCAGACAAAGCACATATGTTGTTGCCTTATCATGCCCTTATTGACCAAGCAAAAGAACGTATGAAGGGTGACAAAGCCATTGGTACTACAGGTAAAGGAATTGGACCTGCTTATGGTGATAAAATAGCACGTGTTGGTCACAGAATGGGTGAGTTACACGATACTGAGAAATTGGCTACAAAAATTGTTGACTTCTTTGAGCAAAACAGAGCCATCTTCTCCGTTATGGAAATAGATACTCCTAATAAAGAAGAACTTATTATAGAACTTGATGGTTATGCAAAAGTACTTGCTCCACATATTACTGATACTACTCAACTGGTTTGGAAAATTTTAGATGAAGGTCAAAAAGTACTGCTTGAGGGTGCTCAAGGAACCATGTTAGACATCGACCATGGAACCTACCCTTATGTGACCTCTTCTACAACAGTAAGTGCAGGAGCATGTGCTGGTCTTGGGCTAAATCCTAAAGATTTAGGAAAAGTAACAGGAATTGCAAAAGCATACTGTACACGTGTTGGAAATGGTCCGTTCCCATCTGAAGATTTGGGAGAAGAGGGTGAAAGACTTCGTAAAAGTGGTCATGAGTTTGGAACAACCACAGGTCGTCCACGAAGATGTGGTTGGTTTGATGCAGTAGCAATGAGACATGCTGTAAGAGTAAATGGAGTTGACCAAGTAGCCCTTATGAAGCTGGATGTTCTTGATGGTTTCTCTGAAATCAAAGTATGTGTGGCGTATGAGATTGATGGGAAAGAGATTGACTATGTTCCTTATGACTTAGAGGATGCAACACCTGTATATAAATCATTTCCAGGTTGGGATAAAACAGAGGGCTGTAGAGAGTTTGATGCTCTACCTGATACAGCTAAAAGCTACATTGAAGCACTAGAAGATATGATAGGGACAAAAATGGGAATTATCTCAACGAGTCCCGATAGAGAAGATACCATAATTCGATAAGGAGTTAATATGAGACTAAAAGCAAAACAGACAGGTTATGTGGCTGCTAAAATTGGGATTGATTTAGCAAATGCACCGTTTGTAAGTATGCCAAAAGGTAAAGATGCTGTAGTTCAAGCTTGTAAAGAAGTGATAGATGCAAACCTTGAAAAAGAGAAAAAGCTTGATGCTAAAGTTGAAGAGATGCTTGATGCAAACTATGATGAGATAGAGATTCAGCAGGTAAAAGAGCGTGAACTTTTCTTTATGATTAAAAAGCGTTTGGCTCCTGATTTTGGTGTAATTATGAACTATGATGACCGTTATAATGATGTTTCTCATACTATTTTAGATGAGCTTTATGAAAACTATTTGTTGGAATATGAAGTAAATGAGAACCAAGTAAGAAATATAATTTTTAAAGCTTTTAAAGCTTTTTCTGATGCTTATGATAAAATGGATGATACCGTGTATGAAAAAATCCAAAAGATGGAAAAAGAGTATGTTCCTGGTTCGGTTGAGTATGAGTTGGTCTATGACCGTCTCTATGAAGAAGAGCTAAGAAAAAGAGGAATGTTATAATGAAAAAAGTCACTCTATATTTTGAAAATGGTATGCTTTTAGAAGCAAAAAGTTTTGGAGCAGAGGGTACATCGGTAGGTGAGATTGTTTTTAATACCTCTCTAACTGGTTACCAAGAGATAGTAACTGACCCCTCTTATGCTGGTCAGTTTGTTACCTTTACTACACCAGAAATAGGTAATGTTGGGTGTAATGAAGAAGATATGGAGAGCAAAGGTGCTTACTGTAAAGGTATTATCGTTCGTTCTTATCAAGATAGACCTTCTAACTTTAGATGCGAAGAGACGCTGGACAGCTTGTTAAAAAAACACAATATTTTAGGTATTACAGATGTAGATACACGTTTTATTACTAAAATGTTAAGAGCTGAGGGCTCTATGGAGATGGTTGCGTCTACAGAAGTTCATAGTACAGATGAACTCAAAAATATTTTAGATGCAGCTCCTAGAATAGAAGAGATAAACTACATAGAACAAGTAAGTACCAAAGAGTCATATATTCATAATGAAGCTCGTTACGATGCAGAAAAGTTTGAGTATGAAAAGCCAAATACTTCTAAAAAGATTATTGCTTTAGACTTTGGAGTTAAAAGAAATATTTTAAATGAGTTAACTCATGCAGGAATGGAAGTAGAAGTTGTTCCTAACTCTATGGAAGCATCTGTTATCATTGAGAAGTTTCAAGCCAAAGAGATAGATGGTGTCTTTTTATCTAATGGACCAGGTGACCCACTTATTTTAAAAGATGAGCAAGAGAAGATAAAAGAGTTAATTGTAGCAAAAGTTCCAATGTTTGGAATCTGTCTTGGACATCAACTTCTATCTATTGCTCATGGATATGATACATATAAACTAAAATTTGGTCATCATGGTGGAAAT
The DNA here is from genome assembly GCA_027055805.1 of Campylobacteraceae bacterium. Classification (GTDB taxonomy): domain Bacteria; phylum Campylobacterota; class Campylobacteria; order Campylobacterales; family Sulfurovaceae; genus UBA1140. The sequence goes on along the minus strand of JALUMR010000180.1, from coordinate 1,879 downwards.
CATCCTGTAATGAATAAGCAAGGAAAAACAGTAGAGATTACAGCCCAAAACCACAACTATAATGTTCCCGATAATATTACAGAAGTGGCAACGGTTACCCATACTAACCTGTTTGATAACACCATTGAGGGGTTAAAATACAATGATTCTCCAAGCATGTCAGTACAGCATCACCCAGAAGCCAGTCCTGGACCGCATGAGTCTGCTTATATCTTTGCAGAGTTTAGAGAGATGATATAGAGTAAAGTTTATGGAAAAGTAAGAACAAAGGTTGTCCCTTTGTCTACTTTGCTAGAGACTTCTATTTGTATATTTAACTCATCACAGAGCTTTTTGACAATATGCAATCCAATTCCTAACCCTCTCTCATGCTCTTTATAAAATCTATCAAATATTTTCTTTGCGTGTTTAATACCTTTTCCTGTATCAGAGATAATGAGTTTATTCTCTTTTATTTTAATTTGTACATTTCCATTTTCTCTATTATATTTAGCAGCATTTATAAGAAGATTATCTAAGATTCGATTTATAGAGGCTTCATTACTATTTATCCATAGTGGATTGCCTATAATGGTAAATGTTAGTGTTGGATAAAGATTTTTTAGGGGGTCAATTCTCTCTTTTATTATCGTTAATAATTCAATTTTTTTGTTTTGTGTGGGGTCTTGTTTGAGATAACTTTTTAGATTCTCTTGTAAAGACAAGATGGTATTGAGTGATTGTTCAATGCGATTAATTTTATCATAGCTCTCTTTGGTTTTAGGTAGAGTTTTGACATTGAGCAAGAGTGAGCTAATAGGAGTATTAAAGTCATGTAGAATATCTTTAATAAATTCTTGAGTCAATTTAAAAGCATGGCGTAACGGTGCAAGAGAGTAAAAGGAGAAGAGTAAGGTTAAAAGTAGTACGCCTAAGGATGAAAAGAGAAATTCGATTGTTCGATTCTTTTTGAATATTGCAGTTTTTTCTTGATAGAGTGACGGAGTATAACTTATTTTGAGGTATAGGTCTGATATTGTCGGAATAGGATAGTATTGATAAAATAGATTATTTTTTTTATAAATAATATTTGGTTTTTTATTGTGTTTCTTTAAAAAATCATTTGTATAGGTATTTTTTTCTTTATTAAAAAACTCAATAGTATAATCCAAACAAGCGTATTGTACATCATCGGTGTTGAAGTTACAGATATTCATGTTGTAAGCAATGGTTTGTTCTAAGTTTTTAACTTCATTTTGATATTCATTGTAAAATATAATACCTGTTAGCAGTTCCAAAGTTATAAAAAATGGTATAAAGTTTCTAAGAAGTGATTTTATCTCAACTTGATTCAAGAGTGTATCCTACTCCTCTAATATTTTTAATATCAATATTAAGTTGAGTTTTGAGCTTAGTAATGGCAACTCTTAGAGCATTATCACTGTGGTATTCAGTAGCTTCTAAAATATCATCTTTTGCTACAACCTTATCAATGTTTTTAAATAGTATGTCTATCAGTTTAAATTTTGGATAACTAAGATAAACCTTTTTTTCTCCATTATATATGTCTCCAGAGAGTGTGTTGTAGCATATATTTTTATAGCAAATAACCATTTTTTTAGATAATTTTGCATTGAGTCTAACAAGTAACTCTTCAGGCATAAATGGCTTTTTTATGTAATCTTCTGCCCCAACTTCAAAACCTTTGGTAATGGTTTCTATATCTTGATTGGCAGAGATAAATATAGCAGGAGTTTGGTCATCTGCTTCTTTAAGACTCTTTAGTAAGTCAATGCCATTTATATCTGGAAGGTTAATATCGAAGAGATATATATCATAGTTATGGTTAAAAGTCATATTCATGGCTTCTTCACCATTCTCTACAGTCGTTACTTGAAAC
>JALUMR010000179.1 GCA_027055805.1 Campylobacteraceae bacterium | reverse complement strand
GTTTGAGTAGCAAATGCTTTGGTACTGGCGACACCTTTTTCGATTCCTGCTCGGGTTAGTACAGCTGCATCACTCTCTCTTACTATAGATGAGTTATCAACATTACAGATACTTAGACTTCTTAGTCCAGCTTTTTTTGCCATCTTCAGAGCTTCTAATGTATCGGCTGTTTCACCACTTTGTGAGATGGTTATAAAGAGCGTGTCATCACGAAGTAGAGGCTCTTTATATCTAAACTCAGAAGCTATCTCTACTTGACAAGGTATTTTTGAGATTCTCTCAAAGAGGTAACTTGACGCTAAAGCAGAGTGATAAGAGGTTCCACAAGCACAGATTTTGATATTGGTGATATTTTCAAAAAGATTTTCATCTAACTCTTCAAAGTTAATTTTATCGTCAAGTACACGACCCATCATGGTATCGTTCATTACTTGACCCTGTTCGTAAATCTCTTTCTCCATAAAGAAACGGAAACCATCTTTTTGTGCCATTGCTTTGTCGGTTGCTAGTGCTTGTTTTGAGAATGTTTTTTCTCCATTTGCATCAAAAAGTTTTAGTTCACCATCTTTGGCATAACCAAACTCTCCATCTTCAAGGTAGTAAACTTCTGTAGCTTTTCCTATGATGGGTGTATCTGATGATGCAAAGTAGATATCTGAACCATTAAATCCAATAAGCATAGGAGAACCATTTTTAGCAAAGAAGATGGTCTCTTCTTCAGCCTCTGTAATAAGCAAAGTAGCGTAAGCACCATCTAGTTTAGCAATGGTATCTTGAAATGCTTGCCATGGATTGTTGTTGATGTTGTGATTTTGTTCAAATAGGTGAACAATGGTCTCTGTATCGGTTTGACTTAAAAACTTAACACCTTGGGCTTGGAGTTCACTCTTTAGTGCTTGATAGTTTTCAATAATTCCATTATGAACCACAAAAGAGTACGCACCCATGTGAGGGTGAGCATTGAGTTCGGTAGGCTTTCCATGGGTTGCCCAACGGGTATGACCAATAGATACACCAAAACCTTCACTAGCGTAATCTTTTATTTTATCTCGTAAGTTTTGTAATCTTCCTACAGCTTTAAAATTTTTTAGTTGTCTGTTTTCGATAATGGCAATACCAGCTGAGTCATAACCTCTATACTCTAACTCTTGTAATCCATCTAATAAAATCTCTTTTTTTTCATTTTTACCAACATAGCCTACTATTCCACACATATTATATCTCCGTTAATTCTTTTAAAATTTTATTAGTATTATGGCAAAAGTTTCCATTCTTTTCGATTAAAAATAGGTCATTTACTTTGTGCATTTTTGTATGAATTTTAGCAGAAGATATATCAATTTTAAAGTTGTCAAAAATATTTATAATATAAGATAACAGACCTTTTTGATTGTTACAATTTATTTGCATAATGGCATGTTCTTTTGAGTGATTACAGTCTATATGTACATCTTTAGCATTAATAGTTGGTTTTTTGAGTTCTAATTTATATACCTCTTCTAGTGCATTGGTTATTACTTCATGTAGTTGTATATAGTCACCTTCATCTATAGTCTCATCAAAATCAATTCTAAAATATTTGATACCTGAAAAAAGTTTATAAATATCCATTTGAACAATATTGAGGTTAGAGAGTTTATGGAGTAAGTAACTCAAATCTAAATTGTTTTTTCGTAAAATTTCAATGGTTAGAAATTTATTGTTAGTGATAACAAATTCGTAATCTTTCAGTTGATGAGCCTTTTGAGTAATGCTGATAACTCTTTGAGAGGTATTTTTTATAAAAAATAGGTCAGAGTTAATATGTAGAACTTTTTTTTGTAAACTTTTGGGCAGTGCTTTAAACTCATTTAGCTGTTTTAATTTTTGCTCTTTTTTAACTCTTTTTGTTGTCTCTTGAAGTAATTTAATATTAGAGAGGGCTAGAGAAGATTGAAGATAGAGTGTGTTGATGAGTCTTGAATTAAAATCATTGTAGATGGTTTTGTCTCCTACTCCATTCATATCTGCATAGGTTAATATATAGATAAAATCTAGCTCTTTTTGAGTAGGGAAGTGTGATGAAAATTTTAAAATGGCTTTTTCAGAGTGAAGGTCTTCTCTTTGGGCAGTAAAACTCATAAGTGTATGATGTAAAATAAGGTTTTTCCCTATACGTTGCTCCTCATTTGTAAAATTTAATCGTTTAGAAAACCCTTTAAATAGAATTGTTCCTACTATAGAGTGGTCTCTTTTTCGTCCTTTTCCTGCATCATGAATAAGGGTAACAACTTTGATAAAAAGTTTTTCTCGTTTTGTTAAATTTGTATATAAAACCTCTACTCGTTTGTCTTCTATATTTTCTAATGCCTCAACACACTTAACAGAATGAATACCTACAGCATATTGATGATAGCCGTCAAATTGAGGAAGATTTACAACTTTTTTCATATAAGGAATGGTGTATCCTAGAAGTCGACTATCAAGCAGTACTTCTAAAAGTATATGACTTTGTGGTCTTTGAAAAATTTCGAGTAAAATTTCATAAACTTCATTTTCTATATTGGAGCTTCTTTCTGAGAAGTTAAGTGCTTTTAGAAAACTAGGGTGGACAGGGAACTTTTCAACAGGGGCAATAGAGAGTTGTTTAAGTAGTTTCAAATAGGAGTCATTTGGATGATTTGGGCAAAGCATAATATCTTTGTTATACCAATTACTTAAAGCATCTATCCAGATGGTAGTATGAAGTTTAATTGTTTTTAGATGAGATATAACCTTTCTAGTAAACTTCATATGCTCTTTTTGTGTGCTTTTATAGCCTAAATAATTAGCAACAGAAGGTATAAGTTCTAGTCTAAGTCTATCCTCTTTTTTCCCTGTAGCTAGGTGTAGTGCAGAACGAACTTTAAATAAAAACTCTAAAGCTTCCCAAAATTCATCATAGGCTTCTTTGGAGATAATACTCTTATCTAAGTTCTTAATTTTGTCTATATTATGGAGTATATTCCCTAACCAAAATACAAGGTTTGCATTCCGAAAACCACCCTCTCCCTCTTTTAAGTTTGGCTCCATACTTAGGGGGTATTTTTTATGTAGGCTTCTCATCTCCTCAATTTTTGCATGTATAAATGCCTCTTGATTGTCTTTACGAATTCTATAGAGTTCATTTTGAGTTTGGTCCCAAAGTTGTTTAGAACCCTCTATAAAGCGTGACTCTATCATAGAAGTTTTTATGGTAATGTCTGTTTGAGATATCTCAAAAATCTCACCCACTTCATGCACACGATGACCAAGTTTTAGACCTGCATCCCATAAAATATATAAAATTTTCTCTATCATCTCTTGTGTGTTGTACCCTGGAATCTCTTTATAGACTATCATTAAATCAATATCAGAGTAGACACAAAGTTGCTCCCGTCCATAAGAACCAAGAGCTAAAAGAGTTATGGGTAGGGTACTCTTCATGGGCATGTAAGTACCAAACATAGAACGCATGGCAACTTTGTAAACCATCTGTATGATGCTGTCTACTTTTTTAGTATGTTTTAGTAAAAAACCTTTACCACTATTGGTTGCAAAACTCTCTTCTAATGTTTCAAAATATTTTTTAATATCTCTCTTTAGTAATTTAGATATTTCAAAATCAGCTGCTTCCTCATAGAGTAAAGTTTCTATTTGTGCTTTTATATCTTCCATTATCCATTCCTTATCTATTGTTGTTATAATAGCAAAAATTAATTATGGGCAGTAGATATGACATTAATAGATAAAGTAAAAAAGAGAGAACGACTCACACAAGAAGAGGGTGAAGCCCTTTATGAGCTTGATTTGTTTACCTTGGGTGAACTAGCAGATGAGATTCGTCAAGAGAAGTTTGGTAAAAAAAGTTATTTTAATATTAACCGTCATATTAACCCTACAAATGTTTGTGCTGATGTCTGTAAGTTTTGTGCTTACTCTGCGACACGTAAAAACCCTCACCAATATACCATGAGTCATGAGCAGATTTTAGAGATTGCGACCAACTCCATAGAAAAAGGGGCAAAAGAGCTTCATATCGTTTCTGCTCATAACCCTAATGATGGGGTAGAGTGGTACATGGGAGCTTTTAGAAAAATACGTGAAAAGTTTCCTTCTGTTCACATCAAATCCATGACAGCAGCCGAGGTGGACTTTTTGCATCGTCAATATGGCTTAAGTTACGATGAGGTTTTAGACCAAATGATAGAAAATGGTGTAGACTCCATGCCAGGTGGTGGAGCAGAGATATTTGATGAAGAGGTACGTGAATATCTATGTAAAGGAAAAGTAACTTCACAGCAGTGGCTAGATATTCATGAAAAATGGCACAACAAAGGAAAAGAGAGCAATGCCACCATGCTTTTTGGTCACATAGAGAGTAGGGCTCATAGGGTTGACCATATGTTAAGACTTAGAGAGGTTCAAGACAGAACGGGTGGGTTTAATGCGTTTATTCCTCTTGTTTATCAAAAAGAGAACAATTATCTAAAAAACTGTAACTACCCTACAGGTCAAGAGGTTTTAAAAACCTATGCCATAGCTAGAATACTTTTAGACAATATCCCAAACATCAAAGCCTACTGGGCGACAAGTACCATTAACCTAGCACTCATCGCCCAAGAGTTCGGAGCAAATGACCTTGATGGAACCATAGAAAAAGAGGCAATCCAATCAGCAGCAGGAGCCAAAAGTGCCAATGGTATGGAGATGGAAGTGTTTATAGAGCTTATTAAAAGTTCAGGCTTTATACCTGTGGAGAGAGACTCTTTGTATAATGAGTTGAAGATGTATGAGTAGATTTTTCGGATTATTGAAAAATATGACAATTTGCCATATTACTACTCTTTTTATACTTTTCTTTGTATAATTTAGAATAATTTAAAAAGGAGTAGAGAATGAGTGAAACACAACAAGTAATCAATACATTATTAAATGACTCTACGACTTATACTAGCATAGAACTTTTTGCAGGAGCAGGTGGGATGGCTCTTGGTATGGAAAAAGCAGGGATAGAACATCTCTTACTCAATGATTTTGATCGATATGCTACTGAAACACTAAAAAAAAATCGTCCCAATTGGAATGTGATTCATGGTGATGTCGCCAAGATAGATTTTAAACCTTATAAAGGAATAGATATTTTAACAGGTGGTTTCCCTTGTCAGGCATTTTCTTATGCAGGTAAAAAAAAGGGAATGGAAGACACTAGAGGAACACTTTTTTATGAGTTTGCACGAGCATTAAAAGAGTCTGAACCAAAAGTTTTTTTAGCTGAAAATGTCAAAGGTCTAAAAAGTCATGATGGTGGACGAACTTTAGAGACGATGGTAGAAGTTTTTAAGTCAATGGGATATGAAGTTTTAGAACCGACAGTACTTAAAGGAATTCATTATAATGTTCCTCAAAAGCGTGAAAGAATTTTTATAATGGGGATTAAAAAAGAGTATGCTTCAAAAGTCTCTTTTAAGTGGCCCGAAGTAAATGAAAAAATTTATAATTTAAAAGATGCTTTAAGAAAGGGAGAGCTTTTTGATTGTGATGTTCCTTTGTCTGAGGGGCAAGTTTATCCTGAAAAGAAAAAAAAGGTTTTAGATTTGGTTCCAGCAGGTGGTTATTGGCGTGACTTACCATTAGATATTCAAAAAGAGTATATGATGAAAAGTTTTTATTTGGGTGGAGGAAAGACAGGAATAGCACGAAGAATTTCGTGGGATGAACCATCTTTAACTTTAACCTGTTCTCCTGCTCAAAAACAGACAGAACGTTGTCACCCAGATGAAACTCGACCTTTCACAGTACGAGAATATGCAAGAATTCAAACTTTTCCTGATGAGTGGGAGTTTGTAGGTTCTATGACCAACCAATACAAGCAGATTGGTAATGCTGTACCTGTAAACTTAGCGTATGCTTTGGGAATTTCATTGGTTAGATTACTTGATGATACAAGAGAGGTTGAGAATGCAAAAGTATAAGCTTGGATTTATATCAGATGAAAATTTATTTGTTCATGTTAAAGAGACAGTTGAAAAATAACGCAAAAATCACAAATTATTAAGTTTAATTATGTTATTATCCGTTTGATGAAATCAACAACAAAACTAGCTAAAAAATATGGAGTCACTTCACAAACAATAAGAAACTGGATTAAAGCA